>CACKKY010000005.1 GCA_902600855.1 uncultured Pelagibacteraceae bacterium
ATCAATAAAACCTTTTCTAATTAAAGAGATTGAAAACCAAACTAAAAAGCTTGCATTAGCTCTTAAAGTAAAAGGGTTCATGAATGTTCAATTCGCCATTAAAAAAGATGAAATATATGTGATTGAAGTAAACCCAAGAGCAAGTAGAACTGTGCCTTTCGTTTCAAAAGCAAAAGGTCTTCCTCTAGCTAAAATTGCCTCAAGAGTTATGGCTGGCGAAAAATTATCTAAGTTTAATTTAAAAAATAAGTCAAAAGGTATGTATGCTGTGAAAGAAGCAGTTTTTCCTTTTAATAAATTTCCAAACAGTGATTTACTACTAGGTCCTGAAATGAAATCTACAGGTGAAGTTATGGGATTTGATAAAGACTTTGGAATGGCCTTTGCAAAAAGCCAGATAGCTTCAGCAAATTCGTTGCCAAAACAAGGACTAGCGTTTATTTCACTAAAGGATTCTCATAAAGATGAAGGAATTGATTTAGCAAAACAACTTATCAGATTAAAGTTTACGTTGTGTGCAACTAAAGGAACTGCAGAATATTTTAGACAACATAAAATTAAATGCAGAATTATAAATAAAGTTAGTAGTGGATCTCCTCATATTGTTGATGTATTAGACTCTAAAAAAATTGGCCTGGTGATTAACACAGGAGGTGGAAATAGTGAGCATAGATTGAATGATGCAATAGCACTAAGAAGGGCAACTCTTAAAAATAAAGTTCCATATTGTACTAACATGTCAACTGCTCAAGCATGTTTAGAGGCTATTAAGTCTCTTAAAACGAAGAAATTAAAAGTTACTTCTCTTCAGGATATCTAGAATTTTTTTTTATAACTATAGGATATCAAACTAGAATTTAAATTATTGTTATCGTTTTGGGTATGATAAATTCCAAAATTATATTGGGTATTACTTTCTTTACTATCTAAATTATAACCCAATCCAACAGTTATAAATGTATCATCTGTGTTATCGTCTACTATATCAAAATTAGATCCGGTTTCTTTTATTTTAGCTTTAGATGTTGTGCCATCTAATTTTTCTTCATAACTTCCATAAATTGAAAAACCAAAAGATTGAAATTTTGTTTCTGTATTATTGAAGTATTTATCTATTGCAAACCCAATTTCAGGTTTGATAATTAATAAATCATCATTTTTTACAGATAAGGCTAAATCTCCACCTGTTTCATCTAAATCATCTTGAATTATATAACTTATATTGGTTGAAAATGACGGAGTAAAAATGAAACTATTGTCTATATCATATGATTGCTTGATATCACCTGTAACATCAAAACCAAAATTATGAGCTCTACTTTTTAGAGACTGAACAGATCCTTCAGTTATTTCTCTTTTCATATCAGTTCTAGTTATAAAAGTTCCAAGATTTATACCTAGAATATAATCATTAAATTTTTGATTTTGATAAATCATCCCATGAAAAGTTTCACTATCACTTTTGCCAAAACTATTGTCAAAGTCTGTATCACTTGAAGACAGTCCTAACGCCCAACCTTGATGAATTTCTTCAGTCAAATTATTTTCATTACCCATTAAAAAACCTGCAGTAGTTGCTTCATAACCTACATCTTCATCGATTTTATTTTGATTTAAATTATCTGCAAAAGTTCTTATGAAAAAAGTACTGCCATTACTTTTTAAAGAAAACAAATCTTTATTTTTATAAATAGTAGCTAGTGATTTAAAATCAAACTCATTAAAAGAATGCATTTCCATTTGACTGGTGCTTTTATTTAGATCTAAATCATTTAGACTTAAAGAAGCATAATTATTTTTAGTTAGCGAATTAACACTTGGACCAGTAATAGCACTTGAGACAGCTCTTTTAAAGGATGAGTGTTTTTGAACACTTTGACCTGCCATTTTCTTAATAGTTACACCTTCAATTTGTTTTGCAACTTTTTTAAGAGCTGTATCTGACAGACTATCTAAAGCTGAAGTTAAGCTAGTGTTGGTTCCATTTGTATTAATATTTTCGAGAACATTTAAAATTTTAGCATAGGAATTTGCAGTTATCCTTAATTTATATCCTGTTCTTGTAGTGTAAGTAAACGTGATTGATCCATTGCCCGTCGCTGAGGCATGGCCTTGTGTATTTGTTACATCAGTTGCGGATGCTATCGTAAAGCTTGAACCTCCACCACCTGAAGCACCACTTTGATCAAATCCTGCACCGGCTCCGCCGCCACCAAAGTATCCGGCTCCTCCGCCGCCGCCGCCGCCGCCTTCAACCAAAAAAGCGCTGCTTCCACCATTACCGCCATTAAAACTAGCTCCTACAGAACCGTCGTCTCCTCCAAGTCCTGAAGGTCCTGATCCTGCTGCACCTCCTGCTGCTTGGGTTCCACCACCACCGCCTCCGGTGCCAAGGCCACCAGCAGATCCTGTGCCTCCTGTGGTGCCACCGCCATCTGCACCTGCGACTGCAGATCCTCCAGCACCCGAAACTCCATTTCCGCCACCGCCTGCACCAACAACAAATAAATTTGTAGAGGATTTTTTAACATAAGTAGTTCCACCACCTGCTCCACCTTGATAACCCATAATCGCGGCGCCACCACCTCCTTTTCCTCCATTTCCAAATACTGTTGAGGTTGCATCCATAGACTCAGTACCATTATGACCCTTTTGACCAATTCTTATAGTTAATGTGTCTCCTGCAGTGACAGATATGGTTGCTTTTAGATAACCACCCTTGCCACCAGCTCCTCCTGAATTACCTCCAGTACCTCCCGCTGCACCGAATCCCTCAATTGTAATACTTTTGGCACCTGTAGGCACTGTCCAAGACTCATCTGATCCAGTAAAAGTAAATGATTTTGTATCTGCAAAAGAAATATTAGTTATAAAAAAACAAATTAAGACAAGATATTTTAAATTAAAATAAATTTTTTTTTTATAATTTAAAAAGAAAATCATATTTTAATTTTTTATAATAGGAAAAAATAGACTAGACGTCCACTATCATAGTATCTTTAGATCCACCACCCTGAGAACTGTTTACTATCGTGCTTCCTTTTCGAAGAGCAACCCTCGTTAATCCACCTGTAGTAACATATGTCGTCTTACCACTTAAAATGAATGGTCTTAAATCAAGATGACGGGGTTCAATTTCATTTTCAGTTATTGTTGGAGCTGTAGAAAGAGTTTCGAGAGGTTGAGCAATGTATTCTCTTGGATTTTTTTTAATCTTATTAATAACGCCCTCTCTTTCAGATTTTGAGGCTTTTGGTCCAATCATAATTCCATAACCACCTGATGCATTGGCTGGTTTAACAACTAATTTTGAAATATTTTCTAAAACATAATCTCTTTGTTTTTTTTCATAACACAAGTATGTTTCAACTTGATTAAGGATTGGTTGCTCCCCTAAATAATAAACTATCATTTTATTTACAAAAGAATATACAACTTTGTCATCAGCTATCCCTGTTCCAATAGCATTTATTATGCCTACATTTCCCTTACGCCAACTTTTAAATAATCCTGGAACTCCAATTACAGACTCTTTATTGAAAACTTTAGGATCCAAAAAATTATCATCTAAACGTCTATAAATACAATCAACCTTTAAAGGACCTTTAACAGTTTTCATATAAACTATATCTCCTTCAACAAAAAGATCCTTTCCTTCCACTAAAGCAATGCCCATCTGTTCTGCCAAAAAGGAATGCTCAAAGTATGCCGAATTGTAGATGCCAGGTGTCAGAACAACCATATGTGGGTTTAAGGTCTTTTTAGGAATACATTCCAACATACAGTTAAATAGCTTGTTTGTGTATTGATGGATAGATGCCACCTTATATCTTGTAAATAGTTCAGGGAATACATCCCTCATAACCATTCGATTTTCAAGCATGTATGACACACCTGAGGGAACTCTTAAATTATCCTCCAAAACTAAATAATCACCATTTGAATTTCTAATTAAATCTACTCCAGAAATATTAGCCCATGATTTATGTTTCGGAGAAAAACCTTCGCACTCCTTTACATAATAAGGAGAATTAAAAATGATATCTCTGGGGACAATATTGTCTTTAAATATCTTTTTTTGATTATAAACGTCATCAATAAATAAGTTTAAAGCTTTTACACGTTGCTTTAAACCTTTTGAGACTTTATTCCATTGTTTTTTTGGAATAATTCGTGGAATAATATCAAGTGGCCATTTTTTTTCTTCAGCTCTATTATTAGCAGCATAAACTCTGAAATTTATACCCCTAGCACTTATTGTGCTTTGACAATTTTTCTCGATTTCTTGCAGTTTCTTTTTGCCATATCTTTCTAATATAGAAGAAATAATTGTTGCATGTTTTCTTAACTTATTATCTTTAGTAAAATATCCATCATAGGCATGTTTTGAATTGTAATTACTCCACAGTTTTGGATTCATAAGAGAGAATTCTTTAATAATTGCTTAAAATAAGCAAATGCATAATAGATATATCTGTTATGCTTTTAATAGATTATTAAATAATGTTATAATTTACTAATTATTTAAATGAATGACTTATTGTATTGGAATAAAGACTAACGATGGACTTGTTTTTGCATCAGACTCAAGAACAAACGCTGGATTAGACAATGTAAATATTTATTCCAAAATGATGACGCATGACGTCGGGGACAGAACAGTTGTAATTGTTACATCTGGAAATTTAGGAACCTCTCAAGCTGTATACAAATCAATTGAAAAAGATCTAAATAGTTCTTCAGGTATAATGAATCTGAATACTTGTAATGATTTTGAACAAATTGCATCATACGTCGGCTCGTTAAATATTGAACACTCGTCTCCTCAAGGTATAAATACTGACAATGTTTTATTAGGATCAACTTTTATTGTTGGTGGACAGATAAAGGGTCAACAACATGAACTCTATCTAGTTTATCCTCAAGGTAATTACATCAGACCAGCTGACAGCAAACCGTATCTTGTAATAGGTGAAGTAAAATATGGTAAGCCAATATTGGATAGAGTTATAAAACCAGAGGTATCTATTGGGGACGCATCTCGATGTGCTCTCATTTCAATGGACTCAACTTTAAAAAGTGATTTGACTGTGGGACCACCAATAGATTTTGCAGTACATAAAAAAGATGCAAATAAATTAATAACTTTAGAATGTCTAAATATCACTGATGAAAATTACTCAAAGGTCTGCAACAGATGGTCTGAGGGAATTTTTAAGGTTTTTGACTCTTTTCCAAGATTTGAGTGGGAAAAATAATACTATTTCACTTTCCAGTCAGTTTCAAAAGTAACATAGTTTACTTGGATACAACGTCTTTCTTTTACAATTTTTTTCTTTTCCATACCATGCCAAGTATTTGGGCCACTTGTAAATAAATATCCATAATTATGTTTATAAGGAACTGTTTTTACTTTTTCTAATTTATCATTATAAAAATCTGTTCCCAAATCTTCAGTCTCATTAGCATTATTTACAAAAATTAAGCCTGACATTAACTTTTCTTTTATGTCACAATGAGGTTTTAACCAAAAACCTTCCCTATCACAAATAACTTCTACTCTTACATATGAATTTGATAAATCCTTATTGATCATTTTTGAAATAGCTTCATATGTTTCTTTAGATTGAAGTTCATTAATAAATTTTACCAAATGAGGAAATTGAGATGAATTTTCCTTTGTAATAAAGCATCTAAATTTAATTGCTTCACCGCCAGATGCAATACCTTCTCTAAATTCTGCTGCACCTCCATCAATAGCTCTTGTACCATCATAATTAAGATTATGTTTGCTTACATCTGGAATATCAGCTTTAATAATTTCTTCTATCGCCCCATCAGATAATGCATCATTATATTCCCAGTGATCAAAAGGGAATTCATGTTTTTTAGATTGATTTTGAATTGAGTTTAAAAATGTCATTAAGAGTTAATTTTTTTTTTGATAATATTTGCCACTCTATTAGTTTCATCAAGTTTTTCATAGTTCCAATTTTCAATCTCTTCACCTAAATTTCTAATGATATTTAATTCTTTAAATAGATTTCTAAATCTTTGAAATCTTTTGTCATTTTTTTTGGGTAAAATATTGGCTATATAAATTGGTTTTCCAGTTAAAGCTGCTTCAGATATCATGGAACTAGAATCACAAGTAACAATAATATTTTCAGCAATCGCTAGAGCTGATAAATATGCCTTCTTATCAACATCCATTATAACTGTATGATTATTACCAAAATATTCTTTAGCATAATTAATGGTTTTGGCTGGAGTTCTCATTGAAGGAATTACAACTAATTGAAAATTATGTTTTTTTAATAATCCATCTAAGATCATAAAGATATTTTTCATATTTTTTATTGAGTAATCATAATACTTGGTTGGGCCACCTATTATTAAAGTCCAAATTTTTCTTTCATCTTTTTTAATATATGCATTTAAATAATCTTTATTTTCATTAATCTCATTTTCTGTAAGGTAATGAATAGCTCCCTTTGAACTAATTACATTTTTACCTTTTACTAAATCATGGTCTGGGGCAACAATAAAATCAAAATGATTTAAATCTACCTTCGGATCCTGAATATGAATATTAAATACTTTTTTTTTTGAAGTATTTTTTAAATGAATTGATGGAATTATACTTTTACGACCACAAGATATGATCACATCAAAATCATCAATTTCAATTTTTTTATAAACATTTTGTGAGATAGGTGTGAACTTAGGAGGAATCATTTTCCAAAAATTATTTAGTTCAACTGTATGGTGAGTAAAATCAACATCTAAGGCCTTAGCTAAACCTTCTACTTGACTAATCATACCATGCATTCCCTGAGTTAATAATATCCCTTTTAATTTTGTCATTTATACCTATATAGCTTTTGTATGAGTGATAATCCAACAAAACACACAAAAGTGTTAATAATTGGATCCGGTCCTGCCGGATACACTGCTGCTGTTTATGCGGCTCGAGCAATGTTAAATCCTATTTTAGTATATGGATCTGAGCCTGGTGGACAACTAACAACAACAACTGATGTTGAAAATTTTCCAGGATTTGCTGATGTAATTCAAGGTCCCTGGTTAATGGATCAAATGAAAGAGCAAGCCAAAGCAGTAGGTACAGAAATGATCGAGGATCACATATCATCAGTAAATTTAAAATCACAACCATTTGAAGCGGTTGGTGATAGTGGTCAAAAGTATACTGCTGATAGCATAATAATTTCTACTGGAGCTCAAGCAAGATGGTTAAATCTTGAATCTGAACAAAAATTTAGAGGCTTTGGTGTTTCTGCTTGTGCTACATGCGATGGTTTTTTCTTTAAAGATAAAGAGGTTGCAGTAGTCGGTGGTGGTAACGCTGCTGTTGAGGAAGCTATGTTTCTTACAAAGTTTGCCTCAAAAGTAAAACTTATACATAGAAGAGATGCATTAAGAGCTGAAAAAATGCTTCAGAAAAAATTAATGGAAAATAAAAAAATTGAAATTATATGGGATAGTGCTGTAGAAGAAGTTATTGGTGATGGCGAGCCAAAAAATGTTACAGGTATCAAAATTAAAAATCTAAAAACGAATAATATTGAAGAAATTAAAGTAGATGGCTTATTTATTGCAATTGGCCATGATCCAGCTACAGCTTTATTTAAAAAACAATTAGATATGGACAATGAAGGATATTTAATTACTAAACCAGATTCTACAGAAACAAATATTCCTGGAGTTTATGCAGCAGGAGACGTTAAAGATAAAACCTTTAGACAAGCAGTTACAGCTGCTGGTATGGGGTGTATGGCAGCGCTTGAGGCTGAAAAGCATTTATCACACTAATTAGTGAAAAATAATCTACATGTATTCTTAGGAGCTACAGTTGCTGATGCAGCAGCAAGGCCTTTGCACTGGGTTTATAATCAAAAAAAACTACTAACTTATATAAAAGGAAAAAAAGATTTCACTTTTTTAAAAAATAATAAAAGTCCTTTTTATAATATAAAGACTGGAAAAGTTTCAGGCTATAATGAGGTTGGTCAAGTCATGTTCAAAACATTACTTGAAGGTCATCAAAACATAGATGAAAGATTTAAAAAAAATATTACTGAGAACTTTGGTCCAGGAAGCTTGTATTGGAAGAACCTCAATTTAAGAGCTAAATATAGAAAAGTTAAAGATTGGCGGGGTATAATTAAAGGACCTTGGATACATCAAAATATTATTGAAACAGTAAAAAATATTAAAGCTAAAAAAAAGTTAACAGGAGGAATTAAAGTAAATGAGTCCGATGGCTATTGTGCTGCTCTACCTTATTTTTTATTTGGTTATGATTTTAATAGTTTAAAAAAAATCATTTCTACAGTTACTCTATCAAAAATAAGCCATAAATATGCATTAGCTAAATTTCATTTAATAGATTTGGCTCTAAAAGGTGCTAAAGATCCTATAAATGAATTCGTAAAAAAATTTAAGAAAAATCGGTATTTTAAATATGTCATTGAAGATATTAAAAAAGTAAAAAGATTAAAATCAAAACCTCACTCGATAGTAGTTAAAAAATTAGGAATGGCATGTAGTTATCCTGGAACCTTTAACAGTTCTATACATTCAATCATTAATTCAACAAATTACAAAGGGGCTATCTTAAAAACTATTAAAGCAGGAGGCTGCAATTGTTCAAGGGTTAATTTTATTGGAGCTTATTTTGCTGCTTTAAAAGGAGTTGATAATATTCCTAAATCATGGATAAAAAAAACTGATCCAGCTAAAAGAATATTAAGTCAAAAATGAAATATCTATGGAAAGAAAAATTATATGAGTAACAAGGTTTTACTAACAGGAATAAGTGGATGGATTGCTAAACATACAGCAATAGAATTATTAAATTCTGGCTATAAAGTTTTGGGAACAGTAAGAAATGAAAGTTTAATTCAACAAACAAAAGAAACTATAAGTAAACACGCTCAAATAGATAATTTATCATTTGTTAAATTAGATCTTTTAGAAGATGATGTATGGGATGAAGCAGCTATAGGTTGTAAATATATAATGCACTTAGCATCTCCGTTTCCTTTTAAAGTTTCTAATGATAGAGAAAAGTTATTACCAGAAGCAGTTGATGGAACATTAAGAGTATTAAACGCAGGTTTGAAAGCTAATGTTGAACAATTTATAGTTACGTCTTCAATCGCAGCAATGTTTAGAAAACCTAACAGAAGTAATCCATATTCATTTAATGAAAATGATTGGACGGACGAAAACTGGAAAGAGGGAGTAAAGGATTATTTTTTATCAAAAACAAAAGCTGAAAAAGCTGCTTGGAACTTTATGGAAAGTAAAGGTGTAAAAAATAAATTAACTACAATAAATCCAGGGGGAGTATTTGGTGATGCGTTAGATAAAAAAGGAGGAACTTCAATAGAATATGTAAGACAGTTTTTAAAAGGTAAATTTCCTGCAGCACCTAAATGGGGAATATTAATTTCAGATGTAAAAGATGTTGCAAAAGCACACATTGCTTGCATTGGAAATACCAAAGTTGGTGGTAGAAGATTAATTGTTGGAAAAGAAATAAAAAAATTAATTGAGTTATCCCAAATAATGGCTGAAGCAATGCCAGAGTATGCAAAAAAACTTCCAAAAAAAGAACTGCCAAATTTTATGGTTAAATTAATTAGTCTTTTTGATTCTAGTGCTAAAACATTAATCCCAGACCTTGAGATAGTAATGCAAACTGACACAACCTATGCCGAAGAGTTATTAGGTTTAAAATTTAAACCTGCAAAAGGTTGTATAACGGATACAGCTAAATCAGTTGTTAGATTGGGTTTAGTCTAGAATCAGTTCAGCTATTTCGTTAGACTCAAAAGTATTTTTTTGTAAATCCTCATTTGCTACTTTAATCATTGCTTTTGCAACTGTTGCCGAATGTATTGGTCTCATTTTTTTTATTGGACCTAAAAGCAAAGGAGATAGTATCTTAAAAACTAATATACCAATTTTTTCACCTACTCTTTTCTCTTTTCTATTTCCTAATAAAAAAGAGGGTCTCATTATTGCTAATTTAGGAAAATTAAGTCTTTTCAATTCTTCTTCAACCAGTCCTTTAAACCTTATATAATCCCCAGAACTCTTAGAATTTGCATATAATGCTGAGACAAAAATAAATGAATTAACTAAATTAGATTTTGCAATTTTTGCAATTTCTTTAGGGATTTCAAGTTCAACCCTTCTATATTCAGTCTTATCAGGTGAATTTTGCTTAGTTGTGCCAATACAAACAAAACAGTCATCACCAACAATTTCTTCTTTATGTTTTGGTAAATTATAGAAATCAGTTTTAATAATCTCTACTTTTCCATCATTAATTTGAGGATCAGAGCGAACAAATAATTTTATCTTAGAATAATTAGTATCTTTAATAATGTGATTGAGAACATGTCCTCCAACTAAACCCGAAGAACCAAATATTAAAGCTGTTCTCACTACTTTAATGATCCTTGCAATATATATTTTAATATTCGAAAAGCTTGTTTTTGGTCTGATGCAACAGCAGCAGCGGCACCATCAATTTCTTTTAGGGCATGTTGATGATCATCATTATGGATAACAATCATAGATTTATTAAGTGCTGTAGCATAACCTGCATCAAAGGCTGCATTCCATTGCTTATATTTTTCACCAAATTTTACAATAATCACATCACAATCTTGAATAGATTTCTTAGTTCTAATTGAATTAATATTGGCCCCTTTTCTGTCTTTCCAAAAATTTTTTTCCTCAGTACCTAAAATTTCTACTCCACAATTATCAGAAGCTTCATGATCAGTGACGGGAGAGGTAAATTTAACATCTAATTTTTCTTTTTCACAAAGTTGAATAATTTCTTCTCTCCAATTACTATGAATTTCACCTGCTAAATATACGTTTAACATTAGTTTAGGCCTTTACAAAAAATTGATATTTTATCTAAAGCTTTTTTTAGATTTTTCATTGATGTTGCATAAGAAATTCTAAAGAAACCTTCCAAGCCAAATGCTGAACCCTGAACAACTGCTATACCACTAGTCTCTAGTAAAGACCTAACAAAATCAGTGTCAGTTTTTAATTCTTTACCATTAGAATCTTTTTTACCCATTAGACCTTTGCAACTTGGAAAAACATAAAATGCACCATCTGGATTCAAGCATTCAATACCATCTATTGCATTTAACGATTTAACTACAAAATCTCTTCTTTCTTTAAAGGCCTTTGATCTCATTTTAATGAATCCTTGAGGACCATTTAAAGCCTCTACAGCTGCTGCTTGACTTATCGATGAAGGGTTTGAAGTAGATTGAGATTGAATTTTACCAATAGCTTTTATTAAATCTTTTGGGCCAGCCGCATACCCTATTCTCCAACCTGTCATAGCGTAAGATTTACTTACTCCATTCATGGTAAGAGTTCTATTTTTAAGTTTTGAAATTTGAGCAATCGTAAAAAAGTTAAAATTATCATATTTTACATGTTCATATATGTCATCACTCAAAATAAAAATTTTTTTATTCCTAATTAAAACTTGTGCTAAATCTTGAATCTCTTTTTTTGTATAGCCTAAGCCAGTTGGGTTTGAGGGCGAATTAAGAATTAACCATTTAGTTTTTTTTGTAATGGCTTTTCTAAGTTTTGTAGGAGTAAGTTTAAAATTTTCTTTCTGTGTACATTTAATTATTTTTGGCTTTCCTCCAGAAAGTAAAACCATATCTGGATAAGAAACCCAAAAAGGTGCAGGAATAATTACCTCATCACCCTTGTTTAATGTTGCCATAAAAGCATTGTAGATAACCTGTTTTCCACCACTTCCAACTGTTATCTGGTCAATAGAATAATTTAGTTTGTTTTCTCTTTTAAATTTATTAACAATAGCCTTCTTTAAAGCTGGCGTGCCATCTACGGCAGTATATTTAGTATCTCCTTTTTTAATTGCTCTAATTGCAGCATTTTTAATATTAAGAGGAGTATCAAAATCAGGTTCTCCTGCTCCAAGGCCTATTACATCTTTGCCAGCTGCTCTTAATTCTCTTACTTTTTGAGTAACAGAGATTGTGGGTGATGGTTTAACTCTTTTTAGACTATCCGATATTATGCTCATTGAAATATATTTTTAATCTAATAGTTTTATAGATAATGCAGAATACATATCAAGATTTAATTACAGCCGTGCAGAATAAAAATCCTGCGATAAGCCCTAAACTAGAGGGTGGAAAAAAGTTTCAAATGAACACTGATTTTAAACCAGCTGGTGATCAGCCAAATGCCATTAAAGAGTTGGTCAATGGAGCAAACAAAGATCAGCTAAGTCAAGTATTGCTTGGTGTTACAGGTTCGGGAAAAACTTTTACCATGGCTAAAGTTATTGAAAAGACAAATAGACCAGCTTTAATTCTTGCTCCTAACAAGACACTAGCAGCTCAGCTTTATGGTGAGATGAAATCATTTTTTCCAGATAATGCTGTTGAATACTTTGTGTCTTACTATGATTATTATACTCCTGAAGCATATGTTCCACGCTCAGATACGTATATTGAAAAAGAGGCATCTATTAATGAACAAATTGACCGTATGCGACACTCAGCAACTAGATCTTTACTTGAACGAGATGATGTGGTCATTGTGTCTAGTGTTTCATGTATTTATGGACTAGGCTCAGTCGAAGCTTACAGTAAAATGACTCTGAGTCTTAAAACTGGCTACGATTACAACAGAGAAGAATTGATAAAATCATTAGTAGCACTTCAATACAAAAGAAATGATCAAAATTTTTATAGGGGAACATTTAGAGCTAGAGGGGAATATTTAGAAATTTTTCCTTCTCACCTTGAAGACCGAGCTTGGAGACTAAGTTTATTTGGAGATAGGTTAGAAAAAATAGAGGAATTCGATCCACTTACTGGTGACCTAGTAAATGAACTTCATGTAATTAAAGTTTATGCAAATAGTCACTATATAACTCCGAAACCAACAATAGAGCAGGCAATAATTAAAATAAAAAGAGAATTAGAAATTACTTTAAAAAAATTTAAAGAACAAAATAAATTACTTGAAGCACAAAGATTAGAAGAAAGAACTAAATTCGATTTAGAAATGATTGAAGCAACTGGATCATGTGCAGGAATTGAAAACTATTCTAGGTTTTTATCTGGCAGAAAACCAGGCGAGCCACCGCCTACACTATTTGAATATTTTCCAGACAATACCTTAATTTTTGTAGATGAGTGTCACGTAACAGTTCCTCAATTAAATGGGATGTATAAAGGAGATAGATCTAGAAAAAGTAATCTTGCAGAATATGGATTTAGATTACCATCATGTATGGATAACCGACCACTTAAATTTGAAGAATGGGATGCTATGAGAACCCAAACAGTTTTTGTGTCTGCAACTCCTGGTCCTTGGGAACTAAAACAAACGAAAAATAAATTTGTAGAGCAAGTAATTAGACCAACAGGATTAATTGATCCTCCAGTTGAAATAAGACCTGCCAAAAATCAAGTAGATGATCTTATGCATGAATGTAAAAAAGTGGTTGAAAATAATTATAGGGTTTTAGTTACAACATTAACAAAAAAAATGGCTGAAGATTTAACAGAATACCTGCATGAAAACGGTATAAAAGTTAGATATATGCACTCTGACATAGACACGTTAGAAAGAATAGAAATAATGAGAGATTTAAGATTGGGTGTATTTGATGTATTGGTTGGTATCAATCTTTTAAGGGAAGGACTTGATATACCCGAGTGTGCGCTTGTTGGAATATTAGATGCTGACAAAGAAGGCTTTTTAAGATCTGAGACTTCTTTAATCCAAACAATTGGAAGGGCTGCGAGAAATCTTGAAGGAAAAGTTATTCTTTATGCAGATAAAGAAACAAAAAGTATCAAAAATGCAATTAAAGAAACTGATAGAAGAAGAACAATTCAACTTGCCTACAATAAAAAACATAAGATAAATGCTAAAAGTATTAAAAAAGAAATTGGAGACGTATTAGAGAGTGTTTATGAAAAAGATTATGTAAAAGTTGGAACTGATGAGAATATTGGCGGTAACCTTAAAAAACACCTCAAAGCACTAAATAAAAGAATGAAAGAGGCTGCTACTAACCTTGAATTTGAGGAGGCAGCAAAAATAAGAGATGAAATTAGGAAGCTTGAGGCTTCCGAATTAGAAATTACTTTAAATCCTAAAGTAAAAAAATATAGTTCAAATAATAAAATTTATCCAAAAGGTAGATCAACTATGGGTTTGCCAGGTACAAGGGCCCAAAAAGGAAAAAAGAAATGGAAAAAAATTTAATAACCTGATTATTTTATGAAAAAAATAATTATAACCGGGGGAGCCACTAGAATAGGTGCAGCTATTGCAAAAAAATTATCTGGTCCAAATATTGAAATATTAATTCATTATAATAAATCAAAATCTAAAGCTGATAGCTTAAAAAGAGAATTAGAAAAAATAGGTGCTAAAATTTACTTAGTTAAAGCAGATTTAAGCAAAGAAACTGATTTAAATAAAATGGTTAAATTTGCAAAATCAAAATTAAAGTTTTTTGATTGTTTAATAAATAATGCATCATTATTTGAAAACGATAAATTGGATAATTTTACTACAGATAGTTGGGGTAAACATTTAAGAACAAATTTAAGAACACCTGCTTTATTATCTAAAGAATTTGCAAAAAATATTAAGGGCAAAAATAACAACATAATTAATATAATCGATCAAAGAGTTTTTAAACTTACACCTTATTTCTTTTCTTATACTATAAGTAAGACTGGCCTTTACACTCTAACCAAAACAAGTGCTATGAGTTTAGCTCCAAATATCAGAGTGAATGGAATAGCCCCAGGTCCAACGATAAAAAACATAAGACAAAGTGATAAACATTTTAAAAAACAATTTTTAGCAACACCTTTAAAAAAACAAGTAGATGTTCATGAAATTTGTAATGCTGTTGACTTTTTTATTAAAAACAGTTCAATTACAGGTCAAGTTTTAGCAATTGATAGCGGTCAAAACCTAAACTGGCAAACACCAGATATTATGGGAGGAAAAGAATGAAAAAATTTTTAGTGTTTATCGTGCTAAGTTTAATATTAGGCAGCAGTGTTGCAAGCTCAAACGAAAGTATAAAAAAAGATGGTTTTTTAATACCAACAAATAAATGGAAAGATAGAATTAAAATTGATGAAAAATTTGAGGTAAACAACCCTAAAGATAAGATAATAATAATTTATAATCACGGTTCTGATGTTAACGATGTTAAATCAAAAGATTGCTTTTGGATACGAGAGCTTAGAAATTGGGCTCAGCTAGCTGGTAATAAAATAAATGATAAAGAAATTATGGTTTATATACACTGCCAAGGCAAACTTGAGGGAGATTTAGGTTCTAAATTAGGAAAAATAGGAATGTGGATGAAAAAATGGGAAGGACCTTATCCAGGAACCTCAAAAATGGATCGAAGAGTTGAGGGTAATTTGGAGGTTGTTAAAAAATTTACAGACTTAGGAGTACCCAAGAAACAAATTTTTATATCAGGTCACTCTTGTGGAGGATGGGCAGTGCTAAGATTTACAGCTAAATACATGGACAAAGTAGGTGGAGGTATATCATTAATGCCCGCATGTTTTTGGAATTTATCAATAAAATTTAAAGTAAAGAAAGTTGGTTATGAAAAAGCTATGGAAAAATTTCATAAAAAATATCCTGGTATGGCTGAATGGAGACAAGCACAGATTGATATAATTAAAGAGGGAAATGCACCAATTTTAATTTTTACTCATCCTATGGATCATTTTGAGGGACTAACCTCTGATTGGATGGATGATGTTCCTAACTTTAAGAGAATAGTAATTTCTGAAAAGAAAAAAATTAATGGAAAAAATTGCAAAACAGCAGGATCAAATTGGGAAGAGCCATTAATAAAAGCTCATATAATTGATCATGCTGATTGTTTTATGCATTATCATCCACTAATAAAAGAATATATTGCTTCAAGAATAGAATAAATGAAAAAAAATAATTTTAGAGTTATAAAAATAGATAAAGAAAAGAATTTATTTAATTATGAAAAGAAAATTTTAATTAATGAACTTATTTTAGATTTAAAACTTGGTTATTATGATTTTGAAAAAGAAAGACTACAAAAAGTAAAATTTAGCCTTAATATTGATTATAAAGATAAAAAACCAACAAGTGATAAAGATATTAAATCTATTGTTAACTATGGCCAGGTAGTAAAACTTATAAAAAAACTCACAAAAAACAAACATTATAATTTTTTAGAAACTCTTGCCGAAGATGTTTTTGATATTTTATTTAAAGATAAGCGAATTGGTAAAATAATGCTTAAGATAGAAAAATTAGAAATCTTAAAAGACTGTTCATCAGTTGGTATACAAATTACCAAAAAAAGAAGTCATGAAAAGTTCTGAATTTGGAAAAGAAGTAATTAAAAAAGAGCTTCCATTAATTCCTAAAAGTCCTGGAGTTTACAGGATGTTAAATCATAAAGACGATATTCTTTACGTTGGTAAAGCTAAAAATCTACCCAATAGATTAAAAAGCTATGTTGCTGAGAAAAATCACATAATCAGAACTGAAAGAATGTTGTCACAAACATTTAAAATTGAAATAACAACTACTGCTAATGAGAGCGAAGCTTTACTTTTAGAGGCCAATTTAATCAAAAAACATAAACCCAAGTTTAATATTTTACTTAAAGATGATAAATCCTTCCCATTTATTTTTATTGGTGATAAAGACCAATGGCCAAGAGTTTTTAAACATAGAGGCAAAAAAGATAGGGAGGGTTTTTATTTTGGTCCTTTCGCATCAGCAGGTTCTGCAAATTGGACAATCAAAATGCTTCAAAAAATATTCCAACTAAGAGTATGTGATGATGGAACATTTAAAAATAGAAAAAGACCTTGCATACTTTACCAAATTAAAAGATGCTCTGGTCCTTGTGTAGGTTATATAGAAAAAATTGATTATAAAAAGTCAGTTGATCATGCAATTCAATTCGTTTCCGGTAAATCAAGAGATATTCAAAAAAATCTTTCTAAAGAGATGGAGAATGCTAGTGATCAACTTGACTTTGAAAGAGCTTCTATTTTTAGAGATAGAATAAAATCTCTAAACATAATTCAGTCTTCTCAAAGAATTAATGAGGCAAACTTAGTTGATGCGGATGTTATTGCTGGACACAAAGAGTCAGGAAGAACTTGTATTCAAGTATTTTTTTTTAGATCAAAACAAAATTGGGGTAATCAGGCTTATTTTCCTAAACATGATCCAGATCAAAAGATTTCAGAAATTATGTCTTCTTTTTTAATGCAATTTTATGAAAATAAAACCGTTCCAAAATTATTAATCATAAATAGTGAGATTAAAGATAAAAAACTAATAGAAGAAACTTTAAGTAAGAAAGAAGGTTTTACAATTTCAATTACTAATGCAACAAGAGGCAATAAAGCAAAAGTAATAGCTATGGCTAAAAAAAATGCTAAGGAGTCTTTAAATAGAAAACTATATGAAACAAATAATAATAAGAATTTATTTGATAACGTTGCTAAAAAATTTAATCTTAAAAATGCTATTAATATAGTAGAAGTTTATGACAATAGTCATATTCAAGGAGCCTATAGTGTTGGTGCTATGGTTACGTTTGGTAATGAAGGTTTTGTAAAGAAAAGATATCGAAAATTTGATATTAAAAACAAAGGTAATGAACAAGATGATTTTGGAATGTTAAAAGAGGTTTTATCAAGACGATTCAAAAGAGCAATTCTTGAAAAGGGAAATTATTTAACCTTACCTGATTTAATACTAATTGATGGAGGAAAAGGTCAATACTCATCTGCTAAAGAAGTTTTAAACGAGCTTGGATTATATGATCTACCCATAATTGCTATAGCAAAAGGAAAATTGCGAAATAGTGGTAATGAAACTTTTTTTTGTAATGGAAAAAGCTTCAAATTTGAAAAGAATGATCCAACTTTATTTTTTATGCAAAGACTACGTGATGAAGCACATAGATTTGCAATTACTTCACATAGAGCAAAGAGAGCTAAAGGAATATCAAAATCATTATTAGATCAGATAGATGGAGTAGGATCTATAAGGAAAAGGGCATTATTAAACCATTTTGGTTCAGCAAGAGCTGTAGAGTCTGCTAGTTTTGATGAAATAAAATCTGTAGAAGGTGTTGAGGAAAAAGTTGCTAAAAAAATATATAACTTTTTTCATGAATAATTATGCTAAAAAAAATTCCTAATATTTTAACCATTGGGCGTATAATCATTGTTCCATTTTTTGTTTTAGCATTTTATCTTCCTGGTTTTTATGGAGATTTAACTGCGTTAATCTTGTTTGTTGTGGCTTCATTTACAGATTTTTTAGATGGAATGTTGGCGCGAATGCTTGGAGAAGAGTCTAAATTAGGTGAATTATTAGATCCCATAGCAGACAAAATCATAATCGCCACTGCATTAATTCTGTTAGTAATGGACGGTACTATTAGAAATTATGAAGTAATTGCAGCAATAATAATTTTAACAAGAGAAATTCTTATCTCAGGGCTTAGAGAATTTTTAGCGAAAGGTAAAATTAAACTTCCTGTTTCAAATTTATCTAAATTAAAAACTGTTTTGCAAATGGTGGCTATAAGTCTTCTACTGTCAGGTGACACTGGTAATAAAATTATCAATTTTCAGGATTATAATGCTCAAACAATTGGTATTATTTTTTTATGGTTATCAGCATTTTTGACTTTATTCACAGGATATGAATACATGAGAACAGGAATTGATCATGCTATGTCCGAGGATAATAAGGATTAAGCTGCTTTTTTTTTTCTTACCAAAGTTTGATAGCTGTCATTCAAATCAATTATTGTCTCACAAACTTTAAATTGATGCTCTGAAATACATGAAACAGGGGTAACTTCAGCTGCTGTTCCTGTTAGGAAACATCCTGCAAAACCTGATAATTCTGAAGGATTTATTTTTCTTTCATTAACTTTTATATTTTTTGATTTTGCAATTTCAATAACAGTTCTTCTGGTAATGCCATCAAGAAATGAGTCTGGTATTGGAGTGTGTAATTCACCATTTTTATCTTTAAAAAAAATATTGGCACCTGTTGCTTCAGCAACATTACCTTCATGATCAAGCATTAATGAGTCTGTATATCCTTGCCTTTCCGCCTCGTGTTTTGAAAGTGTGCAGATCATGTAAAGACCAGAAGCTTTTGTGTCCCATGGTATTGTATTTGGAGCTGGTCTTCTCCAGTTAGATATATTTAATCGAATTCCCTCAACTTTAAGTTTTGGATCAAAATACGATCCCCATTCCCATGTTGCTATAGCAACATGTATTTTTGTTTGCTGAGCAGAAATAGCCATCATTTCACTGCCCCTCCATGCAACTGGTCTTACATATCCATTCTGGACTTTTTGAGTTGAAATAATTTTGTTGGAAGCAATATTAATCTGTTCTTCGCTATAAGGAATTTCAAATCCCATTCTTCTTGCTGAGTGGAAAAATCTTGATGTGTGTTCCTCAAGTTTAAAAATTGTGCCATCATAAACTCTTTCACCCTCAAAAACACAACTTGCATAATGTAATCCATGGCTTAAAATATGTATTTTTACATCATTCCAATCGACAAGATTGTCGTTGTACCATATTTTACCAGATCTTTTATCGTAAGGTATCATTAGTGAATTAATTAAATTTTTATAAAAATAACTTTGTATCTTCAATATGTCAATATAACTTACCTATAATGAAAGAACTTTTATATTTAAAAGATGAACAATTAAAAGATTTAATTGAAAAACTATTTATTAGCAATAGGGAGACATTTTCCGATGCGAAAAAAATTTTAGATAAATATTCTATTGGTTTAGCTCATCATAAAGCTATTCATTTAATATCATTGTATAAAGGAATTTCAATTTCAGAACTATTAAAAAGATTGAAAATAACAAAGCAAAGCCTCAATAGAGTTCTTAAAGATTTAATAAAACTTGAAATAATTTATTTTGAAAAAGATACTAAAGATTCAAGAATTAAACATATTTTTTTAAATAAAAAAGGGGAAAAAATATTTTTAGAAATTTTTAATAAACAAAAAAAAAGAATATATAATGCTTTGCTTAATTCTAGTTCGGAGGAAGTAATTAATTTTGATAATGTATTAAAAAAGATAATAAATGGATAAATTGTTAGCACATATTTTAGTTGTTGATGATGATGATGGAATCAGAGGTCTTGTTAAAAAATATTTAAATGAGAATAAATTTTTAGTCACAACTGCTGATAGCGCCGAAGATGCGTCAAAGAAAATTGATCTTATTAAATTTGATTTAATTATCTTAGATATTATGATGCCTGGAAAAAATGGACTAGAATTCATTGAAGATCATAAACAAAACTTAAATACTCCTATTATTCTTTTAACAGCTAAGGGTGAAGTGAATGAACGTGTAGAAGGACTAGAAATTGGGGCTGACGATTATTTACCTAAACCATTTGAACCAAAAGAATTATTACTCAGAATAAATAATATATTGAAAAAAACTATCTTAATAGAACAAAAAAGAGTCATAGAATTCGAGAATGTAAAAATTGATTTGAACAAATTATTGATTATTAAAAATAATAATGAATTTAAAATAAACAACACCGAAAGAATTATTTTAGAAAAAATGATTAATAATCCTGGTAAAATATTTAAGAGGGAAAATATCGGAAAACTTATAGATTTAAATAAAGAAAGATCTATAGACGTTATTATAACACGCTTAAGGAAAAAAATTGAAATAGATCCAAAAAAACCAAAATTTTTACAAACGATTAGAGGAGAAGGATATGTTCTATGGATTGAGTAATTTTTTTAAGCAAATATTACCCAAAAGACTTTTTTATAGAGCACTTTTAATTGTTGCTATACCAGTGATAGTTTTACAATTAGTTATCACAATCGTTTTTTTTGATAGCCTTTGGATAAAAACAAACAAAGGTATGACCAAAACCTTAGTAAAAGAGATTAGCACATTCATAGAAGTTTATAATAATGAAAAGTCAGACAAAGATGGGTTATCAAATCTTTTTTCATTATTTTTAGACTTGAATATTGAATTTTTTGAAAATAAGGAATTTAACGATAATTACAATGAGAGATGGTTTAGTCCAATCGATCGGACTCTTAGAAGAGAATTAAAATCAAATTTCACACATGGAAATTATTGGTTCAATACTACAAACTATAAAGAATTAATTGATTTGAGAATAAAATATCAAGATGGATATTTTAGATTTTTAATTCCAAAAGATAGAGTTGCTAGTTCATCAGCAAGAATATTTGCTCTTTGGATAACTGTGCCAGCGGTTATCATGATTTTTATTTCACTAATATTTCTTAAAAATCAAACAAGACCAATCACGAATTTAGCACGTGCAGCGGAAAGGTTTGGTAAAGGTGAAGAAATTGAGAAATTTAAACCTTCTGGTGCTATGGAAATTAGACAAGCTGGTGAGGAATTTGATAAAATGAGAAAAAGAATTTTAAGACACCTAAAACAAAGAAATGAGATGCTATCTGGAATTAGTCACGATCTGAGAACTCCACTAACAAGAATGAAATTACAATTAGCATTTATTAAAAACGATGATTTATCAAAAAAATTAAGTGAGGATATTAATGAAATGGAAAAAATGTTAAATGAATACCTTCAATTCACTAGATCATCTTACTCAGAAAAAGATGAAATGTTTAATTTATCTGAATTAATTGAAAAAATTATTGAAAAATATGATAACCAAAATATTTCAAAAAATTTAGCTCCAAGAATATACATTAATGGTAAGAAAAATTTAATTAATCGCTGTATTAATAATCTTGTTGATAATGCTTTAAAATATGCAAGCAAAGTTAAAGTTGATCTTGCCAAAAAAAATAAGAATTTATTTATTTCTATTAATGATAATGGGCCAGGTATTCCCAAAAATGAACATGAAAATGTTTTTAAACCTTTTTATAAAATCGATAAAGGAAGAGCAGACTCAAAAGCAAGTGTTGGACTTGGTTTATCTATAGCCTCTGATATTATTAAATCACACGGTGGAAATATTAAACTTGAAAAATCAAATATGAAAGGTCTTAGCGTTAAGATTTTTTTACCTTTTTAATTTTCTTTCCTTTTTGCTCGAATTTTTTAATCTTGTTTTCTAAATGTTCAACACGCTTAGAAAGAACATCAAATTCATCTTTACTAGTAAGTCTCATTTTAAAAACGACCTCATCTCTTTTAGATTTTAAAATGTTTATAAATTCTGTGCTCAAATCTTTTGATGAAATAAGCCCTTGTTCTAAAACTTTTGCAAGTTTATCAATTATAAATTTAGAGTTTTTCATATTTGAAGTATACTTTATATTTATTATTTAAAATGTTCATTAATAATTTTGACCCAGTAGCTTTTAAAATACTTTCATTAGATATTAGGTGGTATTCCTTAGCTTATATTTTTGGAATCATAATAGGATGGTTTTTGTGTAAGAAAATTTTTATCAAAGATATAAAATTAAATGAGAAGTTTGATGACTATATAACCTATCTAATATTTGGTATAATTTTAGGTGGAAGACTGGGATATGTTCTTTTTTATAATTTTGACTATTATGCAAACAATTTACTTGATGCTCTTAAAATTTGGGAAGGTGGGATGTCATTTCATGGTGGTCTAATAGGAATTATCTTATCGAGTATACTTTTTGCAAGAAAAAATGGAGATGACTCATTTATTTATTTGGATTTAGTAGCGTTAGTAGCTCCAATTGGAATTTTTTTTGGAAGATTGGCTAATTTCTTAAATTCAGAACTTTATGGAATTCCCTCTAACCTGCCTTGGGCAGTGATTTTTGTTAAAGTAGATAATTTAGGAAGGCATCCATCTCAATTATATGAAGCTGTATTCGAAGGTATTATATTATTCATAATATTATTATATTTTAGAAAAAAAAATTTTTATAAGAAAGATGGTTTAACATCAGCATTATTTTTAATCTTTTATTCTTTTTTCAGATTTATAATTGAATATTTTAGAGTACCAGACGAACAGCTAGGTTATTTAATTCTAGATTTAACTATGGGACAAATTATTAGTGTTTTATTTATTTTTATTGGAATAATTTTATTTTATTTTAAAAATGAAAACAGACAAAACAATTAGTATTCCATTAGACAAATTTATCGAATTAGCTTTATACGATAAAAATTTTGGTTTCTATATGAAAAAAAATCCTTTTGGAAAAAGAGGTGATTTTATCACCGCTCCAAATATCACAAGAATTTTCTCGGAAATAATTGCTATTTGGATCATAACTTTCTGGAAGAGTCTTGGCTCACCAAAACATTTCAATTTATTAGAGCTTGGTGCTGGCAATGGAGAAATGATGAAAGTAATCACAGAAACACTAAAAAATTTTCCTAAATGCTTTAATTCATGCAACTTTATGATTCATGAAAAAAGTAAATTCTTGATTAATTTACAAAAAAAAAATCTAAGAAATGAAAAAATAAACTGGATAAATAATTTAAATAAAATTAATTTTTATCCTACATTATATATAGCTAATGAATTTTTTGATGCTATTCCAATTAAACAATTTTTTAAAAAAAAAGAGTATTGGTTTGAAAGATTTGTTGACTTACGGAATTTAAAAAATGCAAAATTTAGAGAAAAAAGAACAAATATTAAAAATATCGAAAGAATATTAAAATTTGAAGTTTCAAAAAATCAAAGTATTATTGAATACTCACCAAAAACTTTTAAATACCTTAATACTATCTTAAAAAAAATTGAAAAAAATAATGGTGGAATTTTAATAATTGATTACGGTTATTTAAACGCCAAAATGCAGGAATCTTTACAGGCTGTGAAAAATCATAAATATTCAAATATTCTTGAAAATATTGGTGACACGGATATTACTTATAATATTAGCTTCAATTTATTTAAACAATTTGCTGATCAATTTAATAATTTAGATACAATTATTACAAATCAAAAAAAGTTTTTAACTACTATGGGTATCCTTCAAAGAGCTGAAATTTTAAGTAAAAATATGCCTTTTTCAAAAAAAACTGATTTATTTTATAGAATAAGACGTCTAATAGATAAAAAACAAATGGGCGAGCTATTTAAAGTAATGTTAATTAAAAATAAAAAAAATATGTTTAACACAGGATTTCAAATTGATTAAGTCAAAAAACTTAAAAAAGATTAAAAATTTAAAACATGGATTTTTTAATAGAAATGGTGGTAAATCAAAAAATATTTATAAAAGTCTAAATTGTGGGCCAGGTTCTAAAGATTTGCCGTCTAATGTAAAACAAAATTTAGAAATAGTTAAAAAAAAAATTAGTAAGTCAGCAAATGATATTTTTTTATTGAATCAAATTCATAGTAATAAATTTATATTCATAAATAAAAAAAATAAAATTAAAATAAGACCAAAAGCAGATGCTGTGATTACAAACCAAAAAAAATTACCTATTGCAGTATTAACTGCTGATTGCGTACCTATCTTACTATATGATAATAAAAAGAAGCTAATTGCTGCCATTCATGCTGGTTGGAAAGGTGCTTATAAGAACATTGTAGGAAAAGTGTTAAAATTTATGATAAGGATGGGATCTAAGCCTCAGAATATTCTAGCATCAATTGGTCCATCTATTTCAGTTAAAAATTATGAGGTTCAAGAAGATTTTAAGAGAAAATTTATGAAAAAAAATAAAAAAAACATCAAATATTTTAAAAAAAATAACAATAAACTATATTTTAATTTACCAAATTATGTCTACTCCTCGCTTTTAGAAAATAAAATAAAAAAAATAGAAACTATAAAAATTGACACTTTCGATAAAAAAAATAATTTTTTTAGCGCAAGAAGAGCTTTAAGTTTAAATCATAATGATTATGGTAGAAATATTTCTATAATTATGCTTAATTAGGATTTTAATGAAATTATTATCAGGAAATAGCAATAAAGTTCTAAGTAAAAATATTGCAAAATATTTAAAATCTAAATTAGTTAATTCTAGTATTAGAAATTTTTCTGATGGAGAAATTTATGTTGAAATAAATGAGAATATAAGGGGGAATAGTATTTTTATAATACAGTCAGTATCCTCTCCAGCTAATGATAACCTTATGGAATTATTACTTTGTATAGATGCGTTAAAAAGGTCTTCAGCTAAAAATATAACAGCTGTAATTCCTTATTTTGGATATGCTAGACAGGATAGAAAAGTTGTTCCACGAACTTCAATTTCTGCAAAACTAGTATCAAATTTAATCACTAAAGCTGGTGCTGATAGAATTGTGACTGTTGACTTACACGCAGGACAAATTCAAGGATTTTTTGATATTCCAGTTGATAACTTATTTGCAACTCCAATTTTTGCAAGACATATAAAAAAGAAAATTAAAACTAAAAATATTATATGTGTTGCGCCAGATGTGGGGGGCACGGAAAGAGCAAGGGCACTTGGAAAACTTTTAAATGTTGGACTTGCAATTGTAGACAAAAGAAGACCGAAGGCTGGCCAATCTCAAGTAATGAATGTGATTGGTGATGTGAAAGGTAAAACCTGTGTTATTGTAGATGACATTATAGATTCTGGAGGAACAATAGTTAATGCTGCAAAAGCTTTAAAAAATAGAGGTGCTAAAGATGTTTATGTTTATATTACTCACGGTGTATTAAGTGGAGAGGCAGTAAAAAAAATTAAAGGTTCAACAATTAAAAATTTAGTAATTACTGATACTATAGATAATAATAATAAAACCAAAGATGCTAAAAACATTGAAGTTTTACCTATTTCAGGGTTAATGGGTGAGGCAATAAAAAGGATTTCTAATTCTACTTCTGTTTCAGATTTGTTTAAATAATTAACTTGAGTTATTTAGGAACATGAGCTAAAACGCCTTGTTTTATGAATTCAATTAATGCTAACATAAGAACTGATAAGACTAAAGGGGAATTAAATTTTCTTAGGAATAACGGTAACGTTCCTGCTATAATTTATGGTGGCAAGCAAGATAACCAGAAAGTATTTATTTCTAAAAAATTATTAAAATCTTTTTTAGAAAAAGAAAACTTTTTATCAAATATTCTTACTTTAAATTTGGAAGGTAAATCTCAAAATGTTCTTCCAAGAGAAATTAAATATGATGTAATATCAGATGAACCAATTCATATCGATTTTTTAAGGGTAATACCTGGTGTAAAGATTATAATAGAAGTCCCAGTTCAATTTATTAATCATGAGAAATCACCAGGATTAAAAAGAGGTGGTGTTTTAAACATTGTTAGAAGAAAAGTAGAATTAAAATGTCCAAGTGAAAAAATTCCAGAAAATTTAGTAATAGATCTTGATGGAGTAGAGATAGGAGAAAGTTTCAAAATTTCATCAATTAATTTAGATCAAGATGTAGTTCCTACAATCCAAGGTAGAGATTTCGTAATTGCAACTCTTGCTGCCCCTACAGTTATGAAAGAGCCAGAAAAACCTGCGGAAGCCGAAGCAGTAGATGGGGCTGAGGGTGCTGAGGGAACTGAGTTAGCTGCTGAGGGTGGTGAAAAATCAGCTACAGATAGTGACAAAAAAGAAGTTGAAGATAAAAAACCCGCAGAAGAAAAAAAATAAGTTATCAAAGTTGATTTTTATTATTCATTAACAGAAAATATATGCTTTTATTTGTAGGCTTAGGCAATCCGACACCAGATAGTGAAAACAATCGACATAATGTCGGCTTTAAGGTAATTGATTCAATCAATAAAAAATTTGGCTTGTCAAAACAAAAACCAAAATTTAAAGGATTATTAACAACTGGGAATGTCAATGGTCAAAAAGTTTATGCAATAAAACCACTTACATTTATGAATAACTCTGGAATTTGTATCAGAGAATTGATTGAATATTTCAAAATAAATGCTGAAGATGTAATTGTCTTTCATGACGATTTGGATGTTGAATTTGGAAAAATTAAAGCAAAATTTAGTGGATCAAGTGCAGGTCATAATGGAATAGCTTCAATAGATAAGTTTATTGGAAAAGATTATTCAAGAGTTAGGGTTGGTATAGGAAAACCAAAAAATAATATTGAAATTGAAGATTATGTTTTGCAAAATTTTGATGATGAGGAAATGATTGGATTAGAAAAAATTATAAATAGTATTTCAGATTCTATTTCAATTCTTGTAGAAAAAAAATTAGATCTTTTTTCTAGCACTGTTAATAATAAGTAATGAGTTTGAAATGTGGGATAGTTGGATTACCAAATGTTGGGAAGTCCACTTTATTTAATGCGCTAACTAATTCTAGCAAAGCTCAAGCGGCTAACTTTCCATTTTGTACGATAGAACCTAACGTGGGAATTGTTCCTGTTCCAGATGAAAGACTCGCTAATCTTTCTAAAATTTCTAAATCAAAGAAAACTATTAATACAACAATATCATTTGTTGATATTGCTGGTCTAGTTAAAGGGGCCTCTAAAGGAGAAGGTTTAGGGAATAAATTTTTATCCCACATAAGAGAAGTTGATGCAATCATCCATATGATAAGATGTTTTGACTCTGATGATATACAGAATGTTAATTCTACAGTGGATCCGATAAGAGATCTTGAGATAATTGAAACTGAAATGATGCTTGCAGATTTGGAGTCTATCCAAAAAAGATTAGAAAAGAATAATAAAAAAAATATCGACGAGGAACAATTAAAAATATTAGAAATTGCTTTAGACTGCATAAATAATAATAAAGATACAACAAATTTAAAATCTCAATTTGAAAAAAAACAAATCAATCAAAGTGGATTATTATCATTTAAACCAAAAATATTTGTTTGCAATGTTGACGAATCAAGCGTTAAAGATGGAAACACTTACACAAAAAGTTTTAAGGATAAATTTGGTGAGGAAAATACTTTGGTTGTATCAGCAGATATAGAAAATCAAATTAATGAACTAGAAAGTGAAGAAAAAAAAAATTATATGGAAATGATTGGATTGAAAGAAACTGGATTAGATATATTAATTGAAAAAGGCTATGAAATTTTAGAACTAGACACTTTTTTTACATCAGGACCAGAAGAAACTAGAGCCTGGACTATTGAAAAAAATTGTACAGCTCCAAAAGCAGCTGGAGAAATTCACACAGATTTTGAAAAAGGATTTATCAGAGCGGAAACTATTTCATATAATGATTTTATTAAAAATGATGGTTGGGTAAATTCTAAATTGAATGGAAAAATGAGATTAGAGGGAAAAGACTATATTGTAAAAGATGGAGATGTTTTAAACTTCAGATTCAACACGTGACCATATTTTTTTCATACTAAAATAAACTAAAACAGTCAAAATAATCAAATAGACTATTGCTTTAAATCCCATTTTATGCCTTGTTTCTAAATGAGGCTCAGCAGCCCACATAAGAAAAGTAGTTACATCTTTTGACATTTGATCTACAGAGGCAATTGTGCCATCTCCATACTCAACTATTCCATCAGATAATGGTGCTGACATTTTTATTTTATTTCCATACATATATTTATTGTAGTAAACACCCTCATCTAAAACTACTCCAACAGGCGCATCTTCATAACCTTGCAAGAGAGAGTAAATATAATCGACTCCTCCACCTCTAGCTTTAACCAAAACCGACATATCTGGTGGATAAGCTCCTCCATTAGCTGCTTGAGCAGCTTTTACATTTTCATACGGCATTACAAATTTATCCGATAGCTTTGCTGGCCTCTGAAACATTTCACCATCCGCATTTGGTCCATCAGTAACTTCAAATGATGCTGCTATAGCTTTTGCTTCTGCCACAGAAAATTCAGGTCCACCCTTTTCAGACAAATTTCTATAACTTAGATATTTCATAGAATGACAAGAGGCACATACTTCTGTATAAACTTGATAACCCCTTTGGAGTGATCCTCTGTCAAATTTACCAAATAGACCTTTGAAACTCCAATCTGTTTTTAAATATTCTACTTTCTCACCTGCATTCACGTTTATTTGAAGTATAAAAATTAAAGCTAAAACCGAAAAGATTTTTGAAAAATTCCTCACTTTAATTTAGCATCCCTTTTATCATTTTTCGCAATTACTAGGTCAGGAGAACCGCCTAGAATTGGTTCTGTGATACTTAAAGGTACTGGTAAAGTTTTTTCTTTAAATCCGAGAACCGGTAGAACAACCAAAAAATGTAGAAAATAATAAGCTGTAGCTACTCTGGCAATTAATAAGTACAATCCCTCTGCTGGCATCGCGCCCATGTAACCTAAAATTAAAACATCTGCGACCAATATCCAATAAAATTGTTTATATAAAGGTCTAAAAACTGCAGATCTTATTTTTGAAGTATCTAACCAAGGTAAAACAGCTAAAATTAAAATAGCAGACAACATAGCAACTACTCCAAGCAACTTATCTGGTACAGATCTCAAAATAGCATAGAAAGGTAACAAATACCATTCAGGAACAATATGTGCTGGTGTTACCATTGGATTAGCTTCAATATAATTATCTGCGTGACCCAAAATATTAGGTGAGTAAAAAACAAAAAAAGCAAAAACAATCATAAACATCAGTAATGCAAAACCGTCTTTAATAACTATATAAGGGTGAAATGGAACTGTATCCTTTGAAGGTTTTTTAATATCGATTCCAACTGGATTATTGTTTCCAGGAACGTGCAGCGCCCAAATATGCAGAACAACTAGTCCCAAAATTAAAAATGGAATTAAATAATGAAGTGTAAAAAATCTTGTTAAAGTCGGATTATCTACTGAGTATCCACCCCATAACCAAGTTACAATTCCTTCACCTACTAATGGGATTGCACTAAATAGATTTGTGATAACTGTTGCCCCCCAAAAACTCATTTGACCCCAAGGTAGCACATAGCCCATGAATGCAGCAGCCATCATTAATAAATAAATAATTATTCCTATAATCCAAATAATTTCTCTTGGGGACTTATATGAACCATAAAAAAGTGATCTAAAGATATGAATATAAACGGCCAAAAAGAACATGGAAGCCCCATTTGCATGAATATATCTTATTAACCAACCATAGTTTACATCTCTCATTATATGTTCAACACTTTCAAAAGCCATATCAGCATGTGCAATGTAATGCATAGCAAGTGTAAGACCCGTTACAATTTGAGTTATCAAGCAGAAAGTTAAAATTCCACCAAATGTCCACCAATAATTTAAATTTTTTGGAGTTGGATAATCAGTTAAATGGTTTGCAAGAGTTAATAATGGCAATCTATCGTTAAACCATTTTCCTACTTTTGATGATGGGGTATAATTGTGATCACTCATAATATTTACCCTATTTTAATTGTATTTGAATTGACAAATTCATACTTTGGAACTTCCATATTAAGCGGTGCTGGACCTTTTCTAATTCTGCCAGAAATATCATAATGTGAACCATGACAAGGGCAAAACCAACCATCGTAATCTCCTTTATCATTTAAAGGTACGCACCCTAAGTGAGTACAGACACCCAACATCACAAGCCACTCAGGATTTTTTGCCCTATCCTCATCTTTTTCTGGATGAATTAAATCTTCCATCTTTACGGATCTTGCTTCAGAAATCTCATCTTGTGTTCTTCTTCGAATAAAAACTGGTTTTCCTCTCCATAAAACAGTAATTGTGTTTCCTGGTTTTACCGAGCTTACATCCACCTCAGTGCTTGCTAACGCTTTTACAGATGCGTCTGGGTTCATTTGATCAATCAAAGGCCAAACAACAGCTCCAACTCCAACTGCACCAACAGCATATGATGCTGTGAATAGAAAATCTCTTCTTTTTGGTTTTTTTTCAGACACTTTTAATAGCTTAATATTATCACTTTTTGATTTAAATTAGTTAATATACGAATTCATATAATATAAAATAATTATTTTACTACTGAAAGAATGACACATAATTCAACAATTTTAGGACCCAAAATAGCATTGTACGAGCCTGATATACCTCAGAATACTGCTGCGATCATCAGAACATGCGCTTGTTTAGGCGCTAAATTAGAAATAATTGAACCATGTGGCTTTCTATTATCAGACAAACGCTTTAAAAGAGTGGTTATGGATTATATGGATCATAGTCGAATTGAATTTTATCAGAGTTCAGAAAAATTTTTTGAAGCAAAAAAAAAAGGAAGAATTGTATTAATGACAACTAGGGGTTCAGCTAATTACACCAAATTTAAATTTATGCCTGATGATACAATTTTATTTGGAAGAGAAAGTGCTGGAGTGCCTGATAAAGTTCATAGATTAATTAAAAATCGATTAAAAATACCAATGAAAAATGAATTAAGATCTCTAAATATAGCATCATCTGTTGCAATTGTATTGGCAGAGAGTTTACGTCAAATAAAATTAATTTAAGATGGATATCTCAATCAAAAAAGATTTAGCAAGTAATTGGTTCAAACTATTACAAAATGCAATATGTGACGATATTTTGAATATCGAAAAAAATAAACTAAGTTTTCAATCAACATCTTGGAAAAGAAGTAGTAAAAAAGATGAAGGTGGTGGTGAATATAGAATTCTAAGAAATGGAAAAATTTTTGAAAAAGTAGGAGTAAACTATTCAAATGTTTATGGAACATTTCCTAAACAATTTAAAAAAAATATACCTGGTGCAAGTAAAGATCCTAGATTTTGGGCCTCAGGAATATCAATAGTGATGCACATGCAAAACCCATATATTCCTGCAATGCATTTTAATACCAGATTTATTTGTACAACGAAAAGTTGGTTTGGTGGAGGAATGGATATAACACCAGCAATAAGAGATGATAAAGAAAAGAAAAATTTTCACAAAATTTTAAAAAAAATGTGCGATAGACATAATAAAAATTATTATAAAGAATACAAAAAATGGTGTGATGAATACTTTTATTTACCTCATAGAAAAGAGGCGAGAGGTATAGGTGGAATTTTTTTTGATTATAAAAATGATAATTTTGAAAAAGACTTTATTTTTGTTAGAGATGTTGGGGTTACATTTCAAATGATATTTAATAAAATAATTAAAAAAAAGATAAAACGTAAATGGAATTTAAAAGATAAAGAATCACAATATATTAAAAGAGGTCGATATGCAGAATTTAATTTACTTCATGATAGAGGGACAAAATTTGGATTGCAAACAGGCGGTAATGTTGAGGGAATTTTAATGTCTTTACCTCCAATTGCAAAGTGGAAATAAATATGAATAAAGAGCCAATAACACTAAATGGATTAAACAAGCTAAAGGAAGAATTAATTTTTTTAAAAGAAAAAAAAAGACCTGAAATTGTAGCTGCAATTGCTGAAGCAAGATCTCATGGAGACCTCAAAGAAAATGCTGAATATCATGCGGCGAAAGAAGAACAATCTCATAATGAGGGAAGAATAACTGAAATCAATGACATTATTGCAAGAGCAAATGTTATTGATGTCACAAAAATAAATAATAATGGAAAAGTAATTTTTGGATCAACGGTTTTTTTAGAAGATTTAGACACTGGTGAAAAAATTAACTACAAAATTGTTGGGAGAGATGAGGCGGATTTAAAACAAAAACTGATATTCTTCCAATCACCAATCGGTAAAGGTTTAATTGGTAAAATTAAAAATGACTTAGTAGAAATAAATACTCCCTCTGGTGTGAAAAATTTTGATATTAAAGACGTTAAATATATTTAACCTTTAACTATTTGAAGCACTTGCTTTTCCGAAATGTGAAATCCATTGTCAACCCACATTTCTTCAATTCTTTTAAGTTTATTACCCAAGTTTTTACCCTCTGAAATTTGAAATTTAGTGATTAATAATTCAGCTCTAATTGGTAAAGTTGGAATTTCCTTTTCTTTATATGCATCTATTAATTTAATTAGTTTTTTTTCTATTTTGCTAGAAGTAAAAATTTTAAAATTAATTATATCAATTACAGCCTGTCGCCCATTAAAATAAAAGATTTTATTCAAATTTTTTTCTGTAAAATTATCATGCGTTATTTTATCTTTATAAAAAAGATCTATTAATTTTAATCTTTTCTGATCCTTTTTTGAAATTTTAAACTTATAAAGAAAATAATCAGCATTATCAGTCCCATCAACTATCAAAAGAGATAATAAAAATATAAAATCAATTTTCGAAAAATTTTTACAAGCATAAGAATTAAGTTTTTTGAAATTTTGAATATTCTTAAATTGAGGAAAGATTATTTCGATAAGTTCCAAACTTTCTTTGTCATTAAATATTTTTATAAATCCAACTGTATCAGTAATCTTTTTAAGCTCATCAATTAATCTCTCTACAGATATATTTGAAATTCCATATATATTTTTTTTTATATTTTTTATGACATCTGGCTGATGTTTATGTTTTGAATAATTCAAATAGAATCTTAAATATCTGAGAATACGTAAATAATCCTCTTGAATTCTTTTTTCTACATCACCAATAAATTTGATATATCCCTCTTCTAAATCTTTTTTACCATTAAATGGATCAAATAAATTTCCATCCTTATCTGAATAGATTGAATTAATCGAAAAATCCCTTCTTAAAGCATCTTCTTTCCAGTCTTTAGAAAACTCTACTTCAGCATGTCTACCATCAGTTTTTATATCTTTTCTCAGGGATGTTATTTCATATTTTATTTCATCTATAAATGCCGTTATTGTTCCATGCTTAATTCCAGTTTCATAAAATTTAATTTCATTATTTTTTAAAGCTTCACAAATTTCAATTGGATTTAAATTTGTAGCTAAATCAATATCATCTACTAACTCTTTTTTTATAATTTTTCTTATACAACCACCTACATATCTAACCTCGCTATTTTCGGAATAAGTGTTGATTGCCTTAAAAATTTTATTTACAGGAGTTTGATTGGTTAAATTCTTTAGGTTTTGACTTATATAATCAAGATTGTTTGATCTGAAAAAAATTTTGTCTAAAAAAAAACTCATATATGGCTGGGGCGCTAGGATTCGAACCTAGGATGCCGGTACCAAAAACCAGTGCCTTACCGCTTGGCTACGCCCCAATATTAATTTCATATAACATAAAAAAATAAATTTATATAGTTTTTGCTGTATTACACCAATATTTTTTAAATTTTCTTTTGAATCTAACTTTGGCTATCTCACAATCTTGTTTTGACTGAAAATATGCAACTAATACTGAACCTGAGCCTGTCATTCTAACAAAAGATAAATTGCTATTTTTCATTAAAAAATTCTTTAACTCTCTAAGTTTTGGATATATGGAAAATGCAACATCTTCTAAATCATTTTCTTGGGTAGATAAATATTTTTGTGAAAACATAAATTTTTTAGGATTTTTATATTTTGATTTAGAAAATTTTTTTACTTTAGAGTATATTTTTTTTGTAGAACAACCAAAATGTGGTTGTACTAAAAGAGTGAAAAATTTAGGATAATTTGGAAATGACTTAATAATACCATTTGATGTAATAATGCTACTTTTGCCATAAAAACCTAAAATAACATCCGACCCAACTAAATTTGAAATTTCAATTTTTTGTCTTTGATTTATCTTTAAAAATTTTTTTTTTTCTAAAAAATTTAAAATATTCGCTGAATTCATTGATCCTCCACCAAGACCTGCCTGCTGAGGTATATTTTTTTTTACTTTAATTTCAAATTTTTGATTATTTAATAATTTATTTTTATCTAAAATACCTAATAACTTCGAAATTGTATTTTTACTTTTAATATTTTTTGAAAATTTACCATAAAAAGAAATTTGGTGTTTTAAACTATCAATTTTTTTTATAAAAATTAAATCATATAGATCAATAAAAGAAACTATGCTCTCTATTTTGTGAAGTTTTTTTAACTTTCCTGTAATATTCAAAGCTAAATTAATCTTTGCGTAAGACTTTATCTTAACTAAATTCATTTTAAGATTTTTTCAAACCTTCAATTAACTTATTATTAACTTTTTGTTTTAATTTTTCGTCTGAGTCGACAAATCTTAAGACATTCTTCCAAAAATATCTTGCTTGTAATTTTCTATCTAACTTCCACAATATATCTCCATAATGATCATTTACTATTGGATCATCTGGCATCAATTTTACAGCTCTATTGAGATATTTTTCAGCCTCGACATAATTATCTATTAAATAATAAGCCCAGCCAATAGAATCTATTATGTATGGATCGTCATTTTTTAATAAATAAGCTTTTTTCAACATATCCATAGCTTGATCAATTTTATAATCTCTCTCCAACCAGGAATAAGCTAAATAATTTAAAACGTAAGCATTATCTGGGTCTATATTTAATGAATTAATAAAATCTTCATCAGATTTTTTAAAATTTTTTAATCTCTCATAACTACTGCCTCTCCTATACAATAACTCTGATTTTATCTCTGAGTCTTTATCTAAAATTGAAATGATTTTAGAATAATATTCAACTGCTTTTTCATATTTCTTTGAATTTTTATAAAAATTTGCAATATCAAATAAAATTTTAAAATTAGGTTTTTCTATTTTTTCAAATTTTGATGTAATAAAATTTACACCACTTTCTGATCCCTCTTCTTCAATGATAATTTGGGCTTCTTTCTTAGCTCTAAACCAATAATAAAATTGATCATCCTCATTGAAATTTTGAATAACTTTTTTTACTTTTTTATATTCATTATTTTCGTAATAGTTTTCTACAATTAAAGCTAGATTGAATTTAAATTTTGGATTTAAGTAATATGAAAGATTTGAATAAAAATTCGATTTATTTAAATCTTTCTCAGATGAGTATAAGTTAGCAACTAAGAATAAAAATTCACTTACAATATCATTATGATTACTACATGAAAATATTTTAGTAAATTTTTTAAATTCATTATTTTTAATCCAAATTTTTCCTTGAGATAATAATAGAGTGCTGTCTATAAATTCTATTTCCTCAAATATGTTTTTTACTTCATCAATTTTGTTATTTTCAATTAAAAAATTCGCATAAAAAAATTTATACCTTGAGTAATCACCATTAGGATTATTTATTAAATTTATAAATGATGATCTTGCGCTATCTTTTTTTAAATAACATCTTTGAAACGCTTGAGAAATTAGGGAAATATTTCCAAAATTTACATCGTTATAAAAAATTTCTTTTTTATTGAAAGTATAGATAAAATTTTTCAATATTCCTGTAATAACAGGATGTAATCTATCAAGCTCATTAAGCTTTGCAATTTTAGTTAAGTATTTCTCCGCCTCATGAAAATCATTTTTTTTCAGACTATCAATTATCAATAGCAAATATGCATCAAAAAAATTTGTATTATTTTCATTGCCACGACTCTTAATTACATTAATAGATTGAGAAACTTTATTTTCTAATACAAGTGAATAAATATATCTTTTTAAATAAGGATCGTGCTTATTTATCAAAATCTTAGATGAATTAAAAAACTTTAATGCATCAGAATTTTCTTTATTTTCAAACGCTACTATCCCTGAGAAATAATTTGACAAATCTCTAGCATTTAGTTCATTAAAACTTGTACTTTTAGAATACAAAGGTGTCTGATAGGATAATATTATTATTAATGTTAATTTAACTAATTTATGAAACATAAAACATTGTATGACTAAAAGAGCGATAAATCAAAACGGCAAATTCACCAAAGAGCTAATAAATACAATTGAGTCTAAATTTGTATATGCTGATAAACCAATAAATAGATTAAATTTTACCGAAAAAAAATATGACATCAATCATGAAGATAAAAAAAATTTACTTTTAAAATTAAAAAAACAATTAAATTCAATTGAAAATTGTAAATTAAAGGAAAGCTCAAAAAACATTGTTTTAGGCGAAGGTCATTTGAATAGTCCAATAATGTTGATTGGTGAAGCCCCAGGATTAGAAGAGGAAAAATCTGGTTTTCCATTTAAAGGAGAAGTTGGGGAACTTTTAAATAAAATGCTTTTAGCTATAGATATTAAACGACAAAATATTTACACAAGTTATGCCATAAACTTTAGGCCTCCTGAAGATAGAAAACCTACATCAGTAGAAATTAAAAGATACTCTATTTTCTTGAAAGAACATATATCAATAATAGATCCAAAAATTATAGTTTTGATGGGAAGCTCAGCAATGGAGGCTGTCACTGGTATAAGCAAAAAAATTTCCTCTGAGAGAGGAAAATGGAAAGAAATTATATTGAAGAATAAAACTTATTCAATAATGATAACTTTTAACCCATCCTATTTATTGAGATTTCCAGAGAATAAAAAATATTCATGGGAAGATCTTAAAAAAATTAGAGATAAAGTAAAAGATCTCGATTTAAAAATTTAATGAGAATAATAGCTGGTGTTGATGAGGTGGGTAGAGGTAGTTTAATTGGACCTGTTTATGCGGCAGCTGTGATTTTAAAAAAATCTGCTAATACAAGATTATTAAAAGACTCAAAAACATTAAGTAAAAAAAAAAGAGAATATCTCTTTAATTACATAAAAAAAAATTCAATATGGTCATTAGGAAAAGCTTCTGTAAAAGAAATTGAAAGTATAAATATATTGCAAGCAAGTTTATTAGCTATGAAAAGAGCTATTAAAAAATTGAAGAAGAAACCAACTCATATTCTAATAGATGGAAATAAAATTCCCGAATTAAAAAATTATAATTTAAAATCAGTTGTTCAGGGTGATAAAAAAGTTCCCTCTATTTCGGCAGCTTCTATAATTGCAAAAGTATCAAGAGATAAGTTTATAACTGCTTTATCAAAAAAAAATAAAGGTTATAAATGGGATAAAAACTTTGGGTACGGAACAAAACAGCATTTAAAAGCGTTAAAAAAATTGGGTATTACAAAACATCATAGAAGAACTTTTTCACCAATTTCTAAAACAAATTAATACTACATCTAGTTACTATATAATTTTAAAACACTAATTGAATCCAAATTTTTCAATCTCAGGTTGACCATAGAATCCTTTTAGAGTCTAATTAATTTTTACAAATGAAAACTGATTTCAAAAATAAAATAATTTACGGGGATAGTCTTGAAGAATTAAAAAAAATTCCACGTGAAACTTTTGATTTAATTTTTGCTGATCCACCTTACAACTTACAATTAAAAAGTGAATTAACTAGACCAGATAGATCAAAAGTTAGCGCGGTTAATGATAAGTGGGACCAATTTGAAAATTTTAAAAAATATGATGATTTCACATATAAATGGCTTAGTGAATGTAAAAGAATTTTAAAAAAAGATGGAGCAATTTGGGTTATAGGCAGTTACCATAATATTTTTAGAGTTGGTACAGCAATACAAAATTTAGGATTCTGGATTTTAAACGATGTCATTTGGAATAAAAATAATCCAATGCCAAACTTTAGAGGAACACGCTTTACTAACGCTCATGAAACTTTGATATGGGCGTCTAAAAGTGAAAAATCAAAATATACATTCAATTATCAATCTTTAAAATGTTTAAATGATGATTTGCAAATGAGATCTAATTGGAATCTTCCAATATGCAATGGTTCTGAAAGACTTAAAAAGGACGGAAAAAAAATTCACTCCACACAAAAACCAGAGGCACTTCTACACAGAATTTTACTAGCTACATCTAATAAAAATGACTTAATACTTGATCCTTTTTTAGGATCAGGAACGACAGCTACAGTAGCAAAAAAACTAAGAAGAAATTATTTTGGAATAGAAAAAGAAAGAAATTATTTTAAGGTTGCTGAACAACGCTTAAAGACTACAAAGCCTATAGAGGATGATTTGCTAGATACGCTTAAAAACAATAGATCAAAACCAAGAATCCCTTTTGGTTCATTAGTTGAGCTTGGCATGATTAAACCTGGAACTAATATTTTTGATAATAAGAAAAAAATAACAGCCAGAATTATGGCAGATGGTAGTATAAAACATAATCAAGAAGAGGGCTCGATACACAAAGTTGCAGCCACTATTTTAGGAGCCGAAAGTTGTAATGGATGGACCTTTTGGCACTGTGATATCAATGGAAGAACTTATCCAATAGATTATCTAAGACAAAGATTAATTTCTAAAAACTAATTTCTATAAATTTTACCTAAATAATTTTCTAAAAAATTTTCGTTTTTAACTAAATATTTCATTAAAATATCTCTAAAAAAGGTCATCATTGGATTAGATAAATGAAAAACAAACTGATTAAAATTAGATCTACGATTAATCATTTTTACTCTTTTTGATCTTATATTAAAATAATTATTCTTATTTAACATACTTTCATATAGCTCATGAGCTCCTTCAATTGATTGCGAGGCACCCTGAGCAAATGACGGAGAAAATGCAAAAAAAGCATCTCCGACTAAAAATGTACTATTTGGTGGTTCAAAAAAGTTTTTACTTACGAAAACTGGAAATAATTTGATATTTTGGATTTTTTCAAAAATCATTGAAGGCATTTTTTGAGATAATCTTTTTTTTATATTTTCTATAAAAAAATTTTCTTCAAAAAGTTTTTGATTTTTTTGTTCATTTGAATTTAATTTGTGTTTTAATATTCCAATAAAATTAAAATTCCTATCTTTATCTAAAGGATATACTACGTAGTGAAAATCTGAGCCTAGAAATAATGAAACATTTTCATCACTTATATTATGGAGATTTTCTTTTGAAATATTACCTCTAATTGCAATAGAATTATCATAAATTGTGTTTGATTTATTTACTGAAATTAATGACTTACCTTTAGAAAAAACTCCATCAGAAATAATTAAATAATCGCAAGTTCTTTTTTCACCATTATCAAATTTTAAATTTATATTATCATTTCCATATTCTATTTTATTAATACTATAATTGTATTTGATTATATCATCTTCAAGTCTGTCTATAAAAAACTGAAGTAATTTTGATCTTTTTAATGTTGTGTATTTACAATTTTCTGAATTAAATTTTGAAATTTCTAAGTAACAAATTTTTTTAGAATTTTTAATTTCGTAAAAATCAATCTTTTTAGGATTAAATTTTTCCTCATCAGTTAAAGAATTAAAGCCTATTTGATTTAAAAGCTCTACACTATTTACCGATAACTGTATTCCATAACCCTCATTAATTTCAATTAAATTTTTTTTTTCATAGATTGTGACTTTATAGTCTTTATGATTTTTGAATAAATTAGCTAAATACAAACCTGAAATACCTGCTCCTATAATTGCGATGTTTTTCATTTATGATTTTCTAGATAATTTACAATCTTTTTTGTAAAAGTAGGTAAAGTATAATTATGTAAATTATTAGGATCTATCCAATTAGGTGCCTTTTCTAATCTAGTTGTCTTATCATATTCTATTTTTATATTCATATTCATATTTGAAATTTTGATATTTAAATCTTTATTAAAATTTTTTGGCTTTATTAATTCTTTCATAGGAAAAATATCAAAATCTTTTAAAAAATTAAATTGAGTATTTTTAATTACTAAATATTTTTGATTTTTTTTAAATACCTTAAGTAAATAATACTTATCTTTATTTTTCTTTTTTATTTTATTTAAAACAAAATCTTTTTTTTTCAATGAAATACAATTGTTAGATATTGGACAAAGATTACAATTAGGATTGATAGGTTTACAAATTAGTGCTCCTAATTCCATAAGTGCTTGAGCATAATCGGCTGATCTTGATGCTAAACCGAATACTTTCTTTTCTTCATATAAATTTTTCTTTGTTATTTGATATTCTTTTTTCAAATATAAGTACCTTTTCAGAACTCTTTCAACATTTCCATCTAAAGGAATAAAGGGTTTGTTAAAAGCAATAGCTGAAATAGCGCTGGCAGTATAATCACCAATTCCTGGTAATGATTTTAATTCTAAAAAATCACTAGGTAAGTTTTTATTAAAATTTCTTACAACTATTTGAGCTGTTTTTTTAAGATTTTTAACTCTAGAATAATAACCAAGCCCCTCCCAAAGCTTTATTAATTTTTGATCATTAAAATTTACTAATGTTTCTAAATCTGGAATATTTTTTATGAATTTTTGAAAATATGGAATTACCGAAGATACTTGCGTTTGTTGTAGCATAAACTCACTAACTAAAGTGTAATATTGTTTTTTTCTATTTGAAACCCTTTTTCTCCAAGGCAATGAGCGCTTATTAATATCATACCAATTAAGAATTTTTTTTGTTATTATCTGATCTTTCATATGCAAATTAAAAATAATACTAAGCAGAGAAGTCAATCCATTCAAGGATTAAGATCATTTAAAGACACTTTGCCAAAAAATGTTAAAAAAATTATTAATAGAAAAGGTCATATTTATTCAGAAACCTTAAGTAACTGGAAATACATAGTAGGAGTTGAACTTTTTAAAGTCTGCTTTCCAAAAACATTCAAGAACTCTAATAAATTTGGAGTCAGCACTCTTGTAATAATGGTTAAAAGAGGACATGAGGTCGATATGGAATATTCAAAAAGAGATATAATAAATAAAATGAACAGTTTTTTTGGCTATTCTGTTGTGGAAAAATTAAAATTTGTCAGTTTTGATTGTGAGCAAGAAATAGTTATAGAAGGTAAGAAAAGCAATAAAAATATAGAAATTAATAAATATAAAAAAAAAATTAATGATGTTAAAAATGAAAAAATAAAAAAATCTTTAATTGAATTAACAAAAGTGTTTAGAGAAAAATGAAAAAAATAATTTTTACTTTAATAATAATCCTCAATATTTTTACAAACAGTAATGCAGAGGAAATCAAAAGAATAATTGTTGGAAATCAGGATGCCAAAATTTCAATAATTGCTTATGAATCATTAACTTGTAGCCACTGTGCAGATTTTCATAAAGAAGTTTATCCTAAACTTAAAAATGACTATATCGATACTGGTTTAGCTAAAATTGAATTTAGACACTTTCCATTAGATATAGCAGCATTCAATGCCTCAAAAATATCTCAATGTAAAAATGATGGGGAGTCAATTATTTTAAATCGTTTATTTTTAAATCAACAGAAATGGGTTAAAGGAAGTACGGCTGAAGAGGCAAATGAAAACTTAAAAACATTTTTAATCGAGGAAGAAATTGAAATCGATTTTGAGGAATGTATTAATAATGAAAAAATTGAAGATTTTGTTTTAAATGATAGAATCGATGGTGTTAAAAAATTTAAAGTAAATGCTACTCCTACGATTATAATAAATAACAAAAAGTTCGAAAAATCTCTAAATTATAAAAATTTAAAAAAAGTATTAGAAAAACTGATATAAGTTAGTACATGGAGTTTAAAAAAATCTTACTTAATGGATTTAAATCATTTGCTGATAAAACGAACTTTCTAATTGAAGACGGTTTGACAGGTATAGTTGGTCCTAATGGTTGTGGTAAATCAAATATAGTAGAGTCTTTAAGATGGGTAATGGGAGAAACCTCTGCAAAAAGTATGAGAGGTTCTGGTATGGAAGATGTAATATTTTCTGGAACTTCTAATAAAACTTCCAAAAATATTGCTGAAGTTTCAGTTTTAGTTAAAAATGAAAATAATGAAGGACCAGTTCAATATCGTGAACTTAAAGAAATTCATATAAGAAGAAAAATTGAAAAAGATAAGGGTTCAAAATTTTATATTAACGATAAAGAAGTTAGGGCAAGAGATGCTCAAATGTTTTTTGCAGATTTATCCACAGGTGCTCACTCACCTTCAATGATAAGTCAAGGTCGTATAGGTGCATTGGTAACAGCAAAACCTACAGATAGGAGAGCAATCTTAGAAGAAGCAGCAGGAATTTCAGGATTACATGTGAGAAGGCATGAGGCTGAGTTAAGATTAGGTGCTGCAGAAAATAATCTTAAAAGAGCTGATGAACTTAGAAGACAACAAGAAAAACAATTATTTAATCTTCAAAAACAAGCTGAAGAAGCGTCAAAATATAAATTGATAAGTGAAGAAATTAAAAAATTAGAAGCAGGACTTTATTATTTAAAATTATTGGAGATTGATAAAGAAATTAGAATTGAGCATGAAATTAATAACGAAGCTGGTGGAGAAGTTCAAGATTTTAATGATAAAATTGCTGAACTTGAAAATCTTATTAAGACAGCTTCAGATAAAGTCTCACCTTTAAGAGAAAAAAATATTGAAAATTTATCAAAAATTCAACGACTCAACTTAGAGTTACAAAGTTTGGATGAAGAAAACTCTAGAACACAAGAAGAGATAGAGTCTATTCAAAAATCTCTTCAAACTTTAGATGAAGACATAACACGAGAAAGAGGAATCATTATTGATGCTAATTCTAATGAAAAAAGAATTAAAGAAGAAAAGTCTGAATTAATTGAAATTGACTCAAAATATTTTGAAACTGAAAAACTATCTAATGAAGAATTGGAAATTGCAAAAATAAAACTTAAGAAAGAGCAAGAAGAAGTTGATCAAATAGTAAATGATATTGCTGATGTCACAATAAATATTAGTGTAGGCCCAATTAAAAATGTTAAAAATACAATAAATAGAGTTAAAGAATTGATGAATAGTAAAGAAATTAATCAAGCTCTTACCCTGCTAGATAGATGCAATATTGAATTAGATAATTTTTTGGATGATTTGAAAAATGAAAAATCTAGGAATGAATTACTAACTGTTAATGAAAAAACTCAAAATATAAAAAAACTTCAAGAAAAATATGCTGATGCATACAGTAAAAATCAATCAATTAAAAACGAATCTATCAAAAGAAACGAAAGGATTAAAACTATTGAAACTGAAATTGAAAGTTGGAAAAACTTACTATCTAATTCTGAAAAAATGGTTAAAGAATTAAATGATAGAAAAAATAAATTAGCAGATCAATTAAAACAACTTGATAATCAACCAAGAATACAAGCTGAAAAAAAGGGTCAAATTTCAGAAAACTTAAGAATTTCTGAAAAAGAAAAAATTGACAATGATTTTGTTATTGAAGAAACTGACAAAAAAATTGAAACATTAAGATTACAATTAAACGAAATTCAAGAACAATCTATACAAATCCGGGAAAGAAAAGCAAGTTCTAGCGCAACTATAGAGGGGCTTCAGAAAAGAAAAAATGATTTGTTAGATAGAATTAATTCTGAGCTTAATTTGTCAGAGGATAATATTCTAGAAAACTCAAATTTATACGGAATGGAAGATTTACCTAATTCTGTTGATCAGGAAGATTCTTTAGACAAAAAAAAACAGGAAAGGGAGGGTTTAGGGTCCGTAAACTTAAAAGCCGATGAAGAAACAAGTAAATATGAGGAAGAGATAAAAAAAATGGAACAAGATCGTTCTGATTTAGTAACAGCGATAGTAAAATTAAAAGAAAGTATCAATGAACTTAATCAAAAAGGTAGAGAAAGATTAATTCAGGCATTTGAAAAAGTTAATAGAAAATTCAATGAAGTTTATACAAAACTTTTTAATGGTGGAAATGCTAAACTTGAATTAGTTGACTCAGATGACCCATTAGAAGCAGGTCTTGAAATGTTAGTAAGTCCTCCAGGTAAAAGACTTCAGTCAATAACATTATTATCAGGTGGAGAACAAGCCTTAACTGCTTTATCATTAATCTTTGCAGTTTTTTTAACCAATCCATCTCCAATCTGTGTATTAGATGAGGTAGATGCACCTTTGGATGATGCAAACGTAACTAGATTTTGTAGTTTACTTGAAGAACTTATTAAAATTACTAATACAAAATTTATTATTGTTACTCATCATGCTTTGACAATGTCCAAAATGAACCGACTTTATGGAGTTACTATGCCAGAAAAAGGAATTAGCCAATTAGTAGCTGTTGATTTACAAAAAGCAGAAAGTATGGTTGCTTAAACTATTTAAATGCAAAAAGACCCTTTTAAAACTCGCTTAGAGATTGCAAAAAGTAAAATTTCAAAGAAAAAACTGTTTAATAGGAAAAATAATGCCTCTTCTATAGGAACAGCCTTTAAATTGAGCACAGAACTAGTCTCTGCAGTTGCGGTGGGGACAATTATTGGGTTTATTTTTGATAAGACCTTTGGTACTAAACCTTGGTTTATATTAATATTTTTTTTTGTGGGCGTAGTTGCTGGGATAACAAACGTAATTAGATCTGCAAAAAATATGCAAAAATAAATAAATACTATGGCAGCAAATCCTATGTCTCAATTCGATGTTTATAGAATTGGACCTGAAATTAAAGTTGGAGCTTTTGATATATCTTTTACAAACGCAAGTTTGTTTATGATTTTAAGCACTTTATCTGTTTTAATAATTTTTAATATAGGCTCTAAAAAAAATTCAATTTTACCAAATAAAATTCAACTATTAGCGGAACTGAGTTATACTTTTGTATCAAAAATGATCAGTGACACAGCAGGCTCAAAAGCTAAACCATACTTTGCCTTTATATTTTCTCTATTCATGTTTGTTTTATTTTGTAACATGTTTGGAATGATACCTTATACTTTCACAGTAACCAGTCATATCATTGTAACATTTATGCTTGCAGCGTTTATATTTATTGGAGTGACTGTAATTGGGTTTATTAAACATGGATTTGGGTATTTAAAATTATTTGTTCCAAGTGGAGTGCCTGCGGTATTGCTCCCTTTAATTGTTGTTATAGAAATTATTTCTTACTTAAGTAGACCAATAAGTTTATCAGTTAGATTATTTGCCAATATGATGGCTGGTCACACAATGATGAAAGTTTTCGGGGGCTTTGTAATTAGCCTTGGGATAGTTGGTGGATGGCTTCCACTAAGTTTTTCGGTTGCGTTAACAGGTTTGGAGATCTTAGTTGCTTTTCTTCAAGCTTATGTTTTTGCAATCTTAACCTGCATCTATTTAAATGATGCATTAAATTTACACCATTAATAAACATAGGAGGATATAATGGAATTAGAAGCAGCAAAAATGATCGGAGCAGGTTTAGCAGCAATCGCTTTAGCTGGAGCCGGTGTCGGTATTGGAATAATTTTTGGAAATTATTTATCTGGTGCGATGAGGAATCCATCTGCAGCACAAAAACAGTTTCCTAATTTGCTTTTAGGTTTTGCACTTGCAGAAGCTACAGGATTATTCGGATTAGTAGTTGCATTAATCATTCTCTTTGCATTTTAAATTGATGGTTAAAAAAATATATTTTCAGTCAATATTTTTTAGCTTCTTTTTTATTAAAGAAGCTTTTGCAGCTGAAAGCGGAGGTATGCCTCAATTAAATCCAGAGTTTTGGATTTCTCAAATTTTTTGGTTATCACTTACTTTTGGAATTATGTATTTAGTTTTATCTAGACTAATATTACCAAAAATTAGTAACAACTTAGAAACAAGAAAATCTCAAATATTAGAAAATATTGAGGCTGCTGAGAAACAAAGAGAAGATAGTGATGCAAAGCTAAAAGAATATGACGAAATTCTATCTAAAAGCAAACTTGAGGCTAATAGTATTTTCAATCAAGCAAGGGAAAAGGCTATAAAAGATATTGGTGCAAAAAGAGAAATTCTTGATAACCAAATTGATAATGAAATTGCTGAGGCTGAAAAAGAAATAGATATATTAAGAAAGAATGCACCAGATAAAATAAATAAAATAGCTATTGAGACTTCATCTGAGTTATTACAAAAACTTATCGGAGCTGAAGTAAATAATAGTAGCATATCTGCAATTGTTGACGATCTATCTAAAAGAAATGGGGATAAATACTATGGCAATTGATGCAACATTTTGGGTAGCAGTATCATTTATTATTTTTTTTGGAGTGTTAATTTACCTTAAGATTCCTCAAAAAGTTTCAGAAATGTTAGATAAAATGATATCTGATATTAAAAATGAAATTGATGAAAGTGAAAAATTAAGAACCGAGGCAAAAACACTATTAGATAACTCACAAAAAAAATTAGATTCAGCTCAGTCTGTAAGCAACGAAATGCTTGAGAGCGCCAAAAGAGATGCAGATCGGTTGATAATTGAAATGAATGATAAGTTTCATAAATCATCAGAAATTAAAAAAAATTTAGCTGAAAATAAAATAAGTCAGATGAAAGAGGCTGCTTTAAAAGAAATTAAGGATGCATCAATAAAGATTGCAGTGGACTCAGTTAAAAAAATCATAACTACATCTGTAGATAAGTCAAAATTAGACGCTGTGTTTCAAAAAAATTTAGATGAAACTAAAGAAGTTTTAAAAAAAATTAACTCATAATACACTTACAATTTTCCAAAAAAACTATAAATTATTAAAATGAATTCTATAGTCATTGGATCAGGATTTGGTGGGATCGCAGCAGCACTAAGACTTAAAGCAAAAGGACATAATGTAAAATTAATAGAAAAACATCCAGACCTAGGTGGTAGGGCTAGAGTTTTTAAAAGAAATGGATTTATATATGATGCTGGACCAACAGTAATTACTGCGCCCTATTTAATTAATGAATTGTTTGAGTTATTCAATAAAGATCCCAAGAATTATATAGAACTTACCCCACTTAAAATTTGGTACCAATTTATTTTTGAGGATAAAACCAAGTTTAACTACTCAGGTGATGAAATAGAAATGAAAAGCCAAATTGAAAAACTTAGCAAAGAAGATGTAAATGGATATGAAAAATTAGTTAATTTCACAAAAAAGATATTTGATAAAGGTTTTTCTGAACTTGCAGATATTCCTTTTAATAAACCATTGATAATGCTTCAGCAGCTACCTGCTCTTTTAA
>CACKKY010000006.1 GCA_902600855.1 uncultured Pelagibacteraceae bacterium
AATATATAATGTATAATTAATATTTATAATTTTGGATAATATTTTAAACCTAAATTAAAGAAATTTTCTTAGTAATTCTTGAAACATTTCTTGAAGCATTTTGTTTTTTAATTATACCTGTCTTTGCTATTTTCATTAACTCTGAGTTAAATTTTGGTAAAAACTTAATTGCTTCACTTTTCTTTTTGTTTTCAATAAGAAGATTCATCTTCTTCAAAGCATTTCTATATCTACTTTTTCTTGCTTTATTAACTGCGGTTTGCTTAGAAATTCTTCTTATTCTCTTAATTGCTGATTTAGTATTTGCCATATCCGCAGGGGTATAGCTTGCGAAATTATAGTGGTCAATAAAATAATTAATTATTTTTGACAAAATTCACAAAAATAAGTTGATCTATTAGAAATTATCTTTTTCTTAATAAGATTTATGCATCTTAAATTTTTACATCTTTTACTTTCTCTCTGATAAACTTTAAATTCATTTTGAAATTTACCAGTTAATCCATATGAATTTTTAAAATCTCTTATACTAGAACCTCCATAAGAAATGGCTTTTAAAAGTATTTTCTTTGAATTTAATATAATCTTTTGACACTCTTTTTTAGTTAAAGTGTTTGCCTTTTTAAATGGATATATTTTACTTAAAAACAAAATTTCATTTGCATAAATATTTCCAATTCCAGATACAAATTTTTGATCAAGTAGAAAGCTTTTAATATCTTTTTTTTTTCCTTTAAAATAATTGTAAACATAATCTAAATTATATTTTAGATCAAAAGGCTCTGGACCTAAATGATCAAATTTTTTTTTTAATTCTAAAGGAGTTTTTATAATTTGAAAAAAACCAAATCTTCTTGGATCGTTATATATTACTTTAAATTTATCAAACAATAATTCTACATGATTATGTTTTTTTGGAAGACTTGGAGAATTGTAAAAACTTGTGTTAGTAAACTTATTTGACAAATTGTTATTAACAATATGTATTGTACCTGACATACCCAAATGAATTAAACAATAGGTGCCGTCTGATAGATATATAATTAGATATTTTGAAAATCTTCCTACTTTTATTATTTTTTGATTCTTAATATAGTTCTTAAAATAAAAAGGTATTTTTAATCTTAAATTTTTATTTCTGATAATTACTTTTTTTACCTTTTTTTGTTTAATTTTTTTGTCAAGAGACTGTCTGACAATTTCTACTTCTGGTAATTCTGGCATTTCACACTATATTGAATATATAATTTATTATGCAACAATATCTTCAAAATAAAAAAGGTCTTGTAGAGGGTGTTTTTAACAAAGTCTACAACAAATATGATTTAATGAATGATTTCATGTCTTTGGGTATTCATAGATTTTGGAAAAAGAGTTTAATTAATATGATGAATCCATCATTGAATAAAAAACTAATTGATGTTGCATGTGGGACCGGTGATATTGGAAAACTGTTTTTAGATTATACGAACAAAAATGCTGAAATCACATGTGTTGATCCAAATAAAGGAATGATTAATCAAGGTAAGAAAAAATTATCTACTTACAAAAATATTAATTGGGTAATTTCTTATGCTGAAAAAATACCTTTTATGGATAATACTTTTGATTTTTACACTATAGGGTTTGGTTTAAGAAATACGAAAGATTTGAATAAAACTATTTCTGAAGCTTACAGAGTTTTAAAGCCGGGAGGAAGATTTCTATGTCTTGAATTTTCTAAAATTCAAAATTCAAATCTTGATTTCATTTATAAAAACTATTCTAAATTAATTCCGATTGTAGGAGAATTTATTGTTGGTCAAAAAGAACCATATGAATATTTAATCAAAAGTATTGAGGAATTTATTAACCAAGATGAATTAATTGATTTAATGAAAAAAAATAAATTACAAAAATGTTCATATAGAAATTTTACCGGTGGAATTGTGTCGATCCATAGTGGATGGAAATTTTAATGATAAAAAAAATTATAACATTATTTAAGATTGGAAGGAAAGTAGCTAAATCAGATATATTAAATATAGCTTCAAAATTCCAAAAACCCCCTCTAGCTATTACAATACTATTTCAACTTTTATCATTTTCATTTTTTGAAAAAAAACAAAATTACAAAAATAAAGATGAGGGTGAGAGACTCTCTCATTCTTTAGAATCTTTGGGAACTACATTTATCAAACTTGGACAATTTTTGGCAACAAGACCAGATATTATTGGAGAAGATTTGTCTAAAAAACTAGAAAATCTTCAAGATAGATTGCCTGCTTTTTCTATCAGTAAAGCAAAAGAGATAATTAAAAATGATCTAGGCAGTGATACCTATAATTCTATAATTGATTTAAGTGAACCTGTTGCTGCAGCTTCTATTGCCCAAGTACATAAAGCAAAAATAAATGATAATGGCACAATTAAAGATGTGGCTATAAAAATTTTAAGACCAGATATAAAGAAAATATTTAATGAAGAAATAGACGCAATGATGTTATTTGCTTTCATTGTAGAATCATTTGTTAAAAAAACCAAAAGACTAAAGCTTGTTGAGGTCGTATTTCTTTTAAAGGAAATTACAAATCTTGAAATGGATTTAAGATTTGAAGCTGCTGCAGCAAATGAATACGCTGAAAATACAAATAATGATATTGGTTTTAAGGTTCCTAAAATCTATTGGAATTTTACAAGTGAAAATGTAATGACTTTAGATTGGGTGGATGGTATTTCTATAAGAGAAACAGAAGAATTAAAAAAGAGAAATGTAGATACTAATAAAGTTGCAGAGAACATAATTCAACATTTTTTAAGACATGCAGTTAGAGATGGATTTTTTCATGCTGATATGCATCAAGGAAATATCTTTATTGATAACAGTGGGCAAATTGTACCTATAGATTTTGGAATTATGGGAAGGTTAGACAAAGCTAGTAAGCGTTTTTTAGCGGAAATTTTATTTGGTTTTATTCAAAGGGATTATAAGAAAGTAGCAGAAGTACATTTAGTGGCAGGGCTAGTGCCAAATAATGTACCAATTGATGATTTAGCACAAGCTTTAAGATCAATTGGAGAACCGATATTTGGTCAAGCAGTTAAAGATATATCTGGAGGAAAACTGTTAAAACAATTATTTGATGTGACTGAAAAATTTAACATGCAAACTCAACCTCAATTATTAATGTTACAAAAAACAATGGTTGTGGTTGAAGGGGTTGCAAGAAAGCTAAATCCAAATACTAATATTTGGATTACCTCAAAACCTGTCCTTGAAAGTTGGTTAAAAGAAACAAAAGATCCAATAAATAATTTTAATGAAACAATAAGAAATACCTCAGAAGTTATTAAAAGATTGCCTGAGTTTCCTGAAATTATGGATAAGGCTAATCAGGCTTTAACATTTTTAGCTAGTGGTCAAATACCTCAAAACTCAAATTCTTATACAGCTTTAAATAATAAAAAATCTGAAATGATAACTTTTAGAAACCAATCTATTATTGGATTTTTAGGTCTTGTAATTCTTGGACTATTGGTATTTTAATTCATCAATGAAAAATCTTTTTAATAAAAAAATTCTATTTATTATTTGTGGAGGAATATCGGCATATAAGAGTCTTGAGATAATAAGGCTTTTTAAGAAAAATGGAGCAGAGATAAAAACTATTTTAACAAGTAGTGCTAAAGAATTCATTACACCTCTTTCTGTTACCTCACTCTCTCAAGGCAAAGTCTACAGTGAACTATTTAGTGTTGAGAATGAGATTGAGATGGATCATATTGCTCTTTCAAGATGGGCTGATGTAATTTTGGTTGCTCCAGCAACTGCCAATACTATTTCCAAATTAGCTCAAGGATTAACTGATGATTTAGCATCAACAGTTATTCTTGCATCTAATAAAAGTATTTATTTAGCTCCAGCAATGAATGTTAGGATGTGGGAACATCAATCTACAAAGCAAAATTTAAATAAACTAAAAGAATTTAAATATAAAATTATTGGTCCTGAAGTTGGTGATATGGCATGTGGAGAATATGGAGAAGGCAAAATGTCCGACCCAATAAAAATTGCAAATGTAATAGATGACCACTTTTTAAGAAAAAAAGATGATAAGAAATTTAAAGCACTCGTTACTGCTGGCCCGACAAATGAATATATTGATCCAGTCAGATTTATCACAAATAAATCAAGCGGTAAACAAGGTTATGAAATAGCTAGATCTTTAAATAAAAAAGGTTTTGAAACGACTTTAATATCAGGTCCAACTAATTTGAAAATTGAGGACGATATTAAATTAGTTAAAGTTGAAACTGCGAATGAAATGTTAATTGCCACTCAAGAAAATTTACCTGTAGATGTGGCTATTTTTTCTGCAGCCGTTGCAGATTTTAAGATTAATAACAAATTTAAAAATAAAATTAAAAAAAAAAATAATCTTAACTTAAATTTAGAGAAAAATATTGATATCCTGAAATATGTTTCAAATCATAATTCAATGAGGCCTGGTCTAGTTATAGGGTTTGCTGCTGAAACTGAGGAGATTGAAAATAATGCTGAAAACAAATTAAATAAAAAAAATTGTGATTGGATAATTGCAAATGATGTATCTAACAAAAATATTGGATTTGACTCTGATTTTAATGAAGTGACAGTTTATTATAAAGATAAAAATATTGAAAAAGAAAAACTTACCTACAGAAGAAAATCTGAAATATCTGATGAAATAGTTGATAGAATAATAAATCAATTAAATTAATGATAAAAGTTCTCATAAAAAAATTAAATTCATCAGTAGAACTTCCCTCTTACAAAACTGAAGGGGCCTCAGGTATGGATTTAATGGCATCTATAAAAAAACCTATAAACGTTAAACCAAAAACATCATGCTTAGTTCCAACTGGAATATCTGTTGCTTTTCCAGCAGAATTTGAAATTCAAATAAGACCTAGATCAGGTTTAGCAGTAAAAAATAATATAAGTGTTTTAAATACACCGGGAACAATTGATAGCGACTACAGAGGTGAGATAAAAGTAATACTTTTTAATCATGGTAATGATGACTTTGTGATAAACAATAAAGATAGGATAGCTCAAATGATTTTAACTCCAGTGTGTAAAATAAGTCTTGAAGAGACAAATAATTTACCCGAGACTGTGAGAGGAGATGGTGGATTTGGCTCAACTGGCAAATGAGTTTAAGATTAAATAAAAGTCAAATTGAGAGATTTTCAAGACAAATTATACTTAAAAATATAGGTGTTAAAGGACAAGAAAAGATCACAAATTCAAAAGTACTTATAATTGGTATGGGTGGATTAGGCTGCCCAGTTGCTGAATTTCTAACAAGAGCTGGTATTGGAACGCTAGGGATTGTAGATCATGATATTGTCAATCTTTCAAATTTACATAGACAAAGTTTGTATGACAGAAATGATTTGGGGAAATCAAAAGTAAAAGTTTCAAAAAAGAAATTAAAAAATATTAACTCTAAAATCAAAATTAATACTTATAATTTTAAATTAAATAAAATGAGATTTGAAAAAATAATCAAACTATATGATTATATTATCGATGGTACTGATAATTTTATAGCTAAGTTCTTAATCAATGATTTAAGCCTAAAATATAAAAAATTTCTTGTAACTGGAGCTATAAGTAAATTTGATGGTCATGTTTTTTCTTTTGATTTTAATAATAAAAAAACTCCCTGTTTAAGATGTTTCTATCAAGAGGAAACCATCTCAGACGACATTTTAAATTGTGAATATGAGGGAGTACTAGGTACTGTTGCTGGGATTGTGGGTATAATTCAGGCTAACGAAATTTTAAAAAAAATTTTAAAGATAGGAAAAAATTTGAATGGATTTATTTTAATTCTTGATTTATTAAATTTAAACTTCAGAAAAGTAAAACTTAATAAAGTAAGAAAGTGTAAATAAAGTTGACTAAAAAGATAATTTGTATTTTATTTTTTATTTCTCTGCTAATGTGCTCTAGTCAAGCTGATGAAGTTTTTCTATCATTAAAAAAAAGTAAGGTTTTTGTTCGTTATGGACCTAGTTTTGAGTCTGATATTAAATATATTTATAGAAAAATTAATCTACCAATAAAACAAATAGATAAAAAAGAGAACTTTAGAAGAATAGTTGACTTTAAGAAAAACAGTGGATGGATTCATGTTTCTCAATTAAAAAAAAATAACTCTGTTATAGCGGTAAATGATAAAGTTTTATTTAAAGAACCTACCACTTTTGCAAAACCAGTAGCTTTAATAAAAAAAGGCAGATTGTTAATTGTAGAAAAATGTCAAATGAATTGGTGTAAGGTCAATACAAATAAGTTTTCAGGTTGGATTGATAAAAAAAATATTTGGGGAAGTGTAAGATAAGTTAACTATTTTTATCTTTTAAATAACTTAACATAGTGTCTACATCACTTAATTTAAAAGGATCGTTGTCGGAACTTTCATTATTTTTACCATCTTCAACAAATAATTTTTCTACTTTACAATTATCTATAAATGCAGAATATCTCCAAGATCTCATACCAAAACCTTGCTTAGGTTTGTTTACTAACATCCCCATTTCTTTAGTAAATTTTCCTTCACCATCACCGATTGGTTTTACTTTTTTAATATTTTGATCTCTAAACCAAGCATTCATTACAAAAGAGTCATTCACTGAAATACAATAAACTTCGTCTACGTATTTTTTCAACTCATCATATTTTTCTTCATAGCCAGGTAATTGTCGTGATGAACAAGTTGGTGTATATGCTCCTGGTAGTGAAAATAAAACTACTTTTTTACCTTTAAATAAATCTGTAGTGTTAAGATCTTTCCAACTTCCTCCTATCGAACATCCACCTCCTAGATTTTGGTTATCACCTATTCTTGTTTTAAAAATTATTTCAGGAGTATTCATAATGTTACTTTATAATGATTCTAATGTATATGTCAATAGTTTAGAACTATTCTAAATTATTTTTTACAACAGCTTTATAGGATTTATTTAATTTTGATTATTGTTCTTAACTTTAATTAAAACTTCGATAGAATTAACTTTCTTACCTGTCACGTTTTTTTTTATACTTATATTTCCAATATCATTTTGATGACAGTCTATTAGCTGATTTGTATCCTCGTCGTAAAAATGATGATGAACAGATGTATTTGTATCAAAATAACTTTTATCACTATTTATTGAAATTTCCTTTAAATAGCCCTTTTTCTTAAAAGCGTGAACAGTATTGTACACTGTAGCTAAAGATATTTTTTCATTGACCTTTTCTTTTATAATTTTTGATAGATCATTTATTGTAAAATGAAAAGTTTTTTCAGTATTAAACAAAACTTCACAAATTTTTAGTCTTTGTTTGGTAGGTCTTAAGCCAGAGTTTCTTAATTTTTCAACAAAATCAGCGTTTATATTCATTATAAATTATAATAGTTCTAAACAATTATTATATTATATTGTTGATAAATCAAGTAATAAGGGTTTCGAAATTTATGAAAAAAAATTCTTATTCATATGATGATCTAATCACATGTGGAAACGGTGAACTATTTGGCCCTGGGAATGCTAAATTACCCCTTCCTCCTATGCTCATGTTTGATAGAATAACAGAAATTAATGATAATAATGGAGCTTTTAAAAAAGGTTGCCTGAAAGCTGAACTAGATATTAAAGACGATTTATGGTTTTTTGATTGTCATTTTAAAGGAGATCCGGTTATGCCTGGTTGCTTAGGTCTTGATGCTATGTGGCAATTAGTTGGTTTTTATCTTGGATGGCTTGGAAACCCAGGTAAAGGAAGAGCTTTAGGAGTTGGCACTGTTAAATTTACTGGTGAAGTCTTGCAAAGTGTTAAAAATGTAAGATACGAAATTGATATGAAAAAAATAATGTCTCCAGGGGGTACTACAGTAGGTCTTGCAAATGGGTTAGTTTTAGCTGATGATAAAAAAATATATACAGCAGAAAGTTTAAAAGTAGGTTTGTTTAAATAATGAGAAGAGTGGTTATAACAGGTTTGGGAATAGTGTCTTGTTTAGGAAATAATCAAGAAGAAGTTTATCAATCTTTATTAAATTCAAAATCAGGAATATCATTTAGTGAAGAATATAAAGAACATAATTTAAAAAGTCATGTTCATGGTAAACCAAATATAAATCTTAGTGATCATGTGGACAGAAAAACTATAAGATTTATGGGATCTGGATCAGCTTATAACTACATTGCAATGAAGGAAGCAATTAAAGATTCCGGGTTAGAGGAAAAAGAAGTAAGTAATTTTAAAACTGGGATCGTAATGGGCTCAGGTGGACCTTCAATAGAAAATGTGATACTTGCTGCTGATAAGACTAGAGCTAAAACTCCAAAATTAATGGGTCCTTTTATTGTCCCAAGAACTATGGCTAGTACAGCCTCAGCTACACTTGCTGTTCCTTTCAAAATCAAGGGAACTAACTATACAATGAGTTCTGCATGTGCAACTAGTGGACACTGCATTGGAAACTCTATGGAGTTAATTCAAATGGGAAAACAAGATGTTATTTTTGCAGGTGGAAGTGAAGAGATTCACTGGGCAATGACTGCAATGTTTGATGCTATGACAGCTTTATCATCAAAATACAATAATGCACCTGAAACAGCATCAAGAGCTTACGATAAAACTAGAGATGGTTTTGTAATTGCTGGTGGTGGTGGAGTATTAGTTCTTGAAGAATATGAGCATGCAAAAGCAAGAGGTGCCAAAATGTACGCAGAATTAACTGGCTATGGAGCAACTTCAGATGGATACGACATGGTAGCGCCATCCGGTGAGGGAGCTGTAAGATGTATGCAAATGGCTATGTCTACAGCTAAAAATAAAATTGATTATATCAATACTCACGGAACTTCTACTCCTGTTGGAGATATCACAGAACTAAATGCAGTTAAGAATACTTTTGGAGATATCATTCCAAAAATTAGTTCAACAAAATCTCTTTCGGGACATCCTTTGGGAGCTGCATCTGTTCATGAGGCTATTTATTGTCTAATTATGATGAAAAATAGTTTCATTGCTGGCTCGGCAAATATAAATGAAATGGATGAAGAAGCTAAAAAATTCCCTATTATTTCTAAAACAGAAACAGGCACAACATTAAATACAGTGATGTCTAATAGTTTTGGTTTTGGTGGAACTAATGCAGCTTTAATTTTTGAAAAGGTTTAAATTATGAGTTTAATGAAAGGTAAAAAAGGATTAATCATGGGTGTTGCTAATGAGAGATCTATCGCCTGGGGTATTTCCCAAAAACTTGCAGAGGCTGGTGCAGAGCTTGCATTTACTTATTTAGGTGATGCTTTAAAAAAAAGAGTTGTTCCTTTAGCAGAAAAATTAAATTCAAACGTTACATTTAGCTGTGATGTTGAGAAAAAAGAGGACGTAATAAAATTATTTAAAGATGTAAAATCTCAATGGAAAGAAATTGATTTTGTAGTTCATGCAATTGCATTCTCAGATAAATCAGAGTTATCAGGAGAATATTTAGATACAACCAGAGAAAATTTTTTACGAAGTATGCTTATATCTTGCTTTTCATTTACTGAAGTTGCAAAAGAAGCTTCAAAAATAATGAAAAAAGGTGGAAGTCTAATCACCTTAAGTTATGAAGCAAACAAAGCTATTCCAAATTATAATGTTATGGGTGTATGTAAAGCAGCATTAGAGTCTAGTGTTAAGTATCTAGCAAGAGATTTGGGTGAAAAAGGAATGAGAGTAAATGCGATAAGTGCAGGGCCCATTAAAACATTAGCAGCTTCTGCTATTGGGGATGCAAAATTTCTCTATAAATGGAATGAAGACCATTCTTTACTTAAAAGAAACGTTGATATCTATGATGTTGGAAATTCAGCATTATATCTACTAAGTGACCTTGCAAACGGTGTTACTGGTGAAATTCACTACGTAGATGCTGGATATAACAAGGTTGGGATGCCAGATCCTAAAAATATTACTTAAAATTTAAATTTTAAGAAATAGGAAAATATAATAATTAATTACATCTTTTTTTAATAATACTTAAAATATCTTTTCCCATCATTTTTGAAACTTTAATCCTAGAATCTTGATCAATATGAACATTATCAAAAAAATTAATTTTTTCATTTATCTCACTATAATTAATAAAATCATTATTATTAATTACAGATTTTTTCATTTTATTCCATAATTTAACTTCTTTATCAGTTTTTGGATTAACGGGCTGGAGTATAGGAATAAAAATTAAATTTTTACATTTATTGGTTTGAATATTTTGGCCAAATAATAATTTAGCATTGTTTATAGTTGTCGTATAATTTTCGACAACTTTGTTACTCCAATCATCAAAATCTTTATCAATTAAATTTCTTGAATAATAAATGCCAGAAATTAGACCTGTTTTATTTTCAATAAATCCAAATATAGAAGAATATTTTAATAAAAAAACTTTAAATATTGGTAAATCATTTTTAATAAAATAATTATATGGAAACGATGGTCTTGTATCGTATTGTAAATACTGTATTGATTCATTGTTACCACCATAAAATATTATTACGTCATATGGATAATCAATGTATTTAACAAGCCTATGTATATGTTGATTATGATTTGAAGAATTAACTGAAAAATTATAGACTATATTTTGTATTCCTTTTTCAGATAAATATTTTCCTAATAATTCTGGAATTGGTGGGTTACCGGTGTAGCCTGTTGAACCTCCCATAAATGCTATAGACAATGTATTATTATTTATATTTTTTTGTAATAATGGCCCTCTGAACCCAAGGCTATTGTGATCAAAAACATTGGGTTTATTGCTAAACATATCATAAGGAGTATTAAATCTAATTGTATCTTCATCAAACCAGTGTTTAGAAATACCAAAACCAAAAAATTTTAATAAAATATCAAAAAAAATTAAAAATAAAAAAATAATTGAAATTTTTTTAAAAAAAGAGAAAACCTTTTTGTTTATAAAATTTAAATTATCATTAAGAAAAATTAACTTTATATAGAAAAAAAAAAGAATTACTGTAAAGTCTATTTTTCTAATATTGTTAATTGTTTCATCACTTAATGGAGGTGTTTTATCAAAGTGTGCTATTGTAAACTCATTAAAAATTAATAAAAAAAGTAGGAGTGAATAATAATTAAAAAGTTTTAAAAATAATTTCTTCATATATTTGATTAGAGTAACAGAACATTAAATTATACAGCCACTCTAATTTTATGATAACTATTCATTAGCTTGTTTTATAGAAAGCTTAACTTTACCTCTATCAAAACCAATCACTTTAACTTTAACTTCATCGCCTTCTTTGACAACATCAGTAACTTTAGCAACTCTTTTATCTGCTAGTTCTGAAATATGAACAAGTCCATCTTGTTTTCCTAAAAAATTTACAAATGCACCAAACTCCATAATTTTCATAACCTTTCCAGAATAAATTTTATTTAGTTCAGCTTTTGCAGTTATATCTTTAATCATTTGTAAAGCGATATTTCTTGACTCTTCATCGGGAGCAGCAACTGTTACTACACCTTCATCATTTACATCTACTTTAGCACCCGATTTTTCAACAATTTCCCTGATTGTTGCGCCACCTTTTCCAATTACAGCGGCAATATCTTTTTTATCAACATTAACTTGCTCCATTTTTGGAGTGTGTTTCCCAACGTCTTCCCTTGAGGATGATAATGCTTTGTTCATTTCACCTAAGATATGAATTCTTCCATCCTTAGCCTGGCTTAGTGCCTGCTCCATAATTTCAAAAGTTATACCCGTTATTTTGATATCCATTTGAAGTGAAGTTATTCCATCTTTAGTTCCTGCTACTTTAAAATCCATATCCCCTAAATGATCTTCATCACCTAAAATGTCTGATAGGACACTAAAATCGTTACCCTCTTTGATTAAACCCATTGCAATACCTGCCACTGGCTCTTTTATTGGTACGCCGGCATCCATTAAAGCTAAAGATGCACCACAAACAGTTGCCATTGAGGAAGAACCATTAGACTCCGTAATTTCTGATACAATTCTAAAAGTATATGGAAACGCCTCTTTTGATGGTAGTGAGGAATTAATTGCTCTCCAAGCTAACTTACCATGACCAATTTCACGTCTTCCAGTTCCAATTCTGCCAGTTTCACCAACTGAAAAAGGGGGGAAATTATAATGAAGCATAAATCTTTCTCTTTGAAGACCATCTAAACTTTCAATTCTTTGTTCATCATCAGATGTACCTAAAGTAGTAACAACAATTGCTTGTGTTTCTCCTCTAGTAAACAAAGCAGAACCATGAGTTCTTGGTAATACACCAACTTCACATGAGATTGGTCTTACATCAGATAATCCTCTGCCATCAATTCTATTTTTGTTTTTAAGAATGTCTGTTCTAACAATTTTCTTTTCTAAATTTTTAAGCTGAGAGTTAACATCAAGATCAGAATAACTTTCATTCTCTTCAAAAAGTTTTTTAGCTTTGTCAGTAATTTCTGAAATTTGATTTGATCTATCCTGTTTATCTCTTGTTGCAAAAGCTTTTTTAAGATCCTCTGTAAAAGTTTCCTCAAGTTTTTGTTTAACTTCAGATAAATCTTTTTTCTCAACAGTCCACTCAGGTTTTCTACATTCTTTTGCAAGATCTTCGATCATTTCGATTACAGGAACAAATCCCTCATGACCAAATTTAACTGCCGCTAACATTACCTCTTCAGATAATCCTGATGTTTCTGACTCAACCATAAGTACTGCATCTTTTGTACCTGCTACAACTAAATCTAAGCTTGAATTTTCCAATTCTTCTTTTGATGGATTAAGTATATATTTACCATCAACATAACCTACTCTAGATGCTCCTACAGGACCCATAAATGGCATTCCTGAAATAGCTAGCGCTGCGGATGATGCAGTGATCGCCAGAATATCTGGTTGATTTTCTTTATCATAGGAAATTACAGTTGGTAACAACTGTACTTCATTTTTAAATTCATCAGGAAACAAAGGTCTGATTGGTCTATCGATTAATCTTGAAATTAATGTTTCACTTTCAGTTGGTCTTGCTTCTCTTTTAAAATATCCACCAGGGATTTTTCCTCCAGCATAATATTTTTCTTGATAGTTAACTGACAAAGGAAAATAATCCATATCTGGATTAACTTTCTTTGCTCCCACTACCGTTGCTAAAATAACTGTTTCACCACATGAAGCGATGATTGCTCCGTCTGCCTGTCTTGCTACTTTACCTGTTTCTAAACTTATCTTCTTTCCTGCTACTTCTATTTCCTTCTTGTGTACTTTAAACATTTCATTTCCATTTCGTTTCGTTCGTTTCGTTCCGTTCTATCTATCTTGACTTCTATTTTCTTAAATTCAATTTCGACAGTACATTTTTGTAAGAATCCATTTTTGTTTTCTTTAGGTATTCTAACAATTTCTTTCTTCTATTTACCGCTCTCAATAATCCAACAGACGAATGTTTGTCTTTTTTGAATTGCTTAATATGTTTAGAGAGAGTTTCAATTTTCTCAGTTAACAAAGCAATCTGAATCTCTGAAGATCCAGTATCTTTATCATGCATTGCTAATTCTTGTGCCTTTTTATTCATGCCTATTTTTTCCTATTTATTTGTTTGTTTTATTAAATTTTCTATTTTTTCCGCATACTCAAAAGATTCATCTTTTCTAAAAAGTAATTTTGGTAAAAACTTCATATCTACTTTTTGTGATAAAATTTTTCTAATTAAAAATGAGTATTCCTTTAAAACACTTATAATTTCCTCTGCCTTTTCTTCTCTAATCGGGTTATGTCCAAATTCTTTAACTAAAAATTCAGCTGTATCTGCAGCTAAAGTTTGGTTGATTGTTACTGTTACACCCATTCCAAATAAGTATTTTATTACATTGCTTGATTGCTCAGCCATTCTATTTGCAAGATCTCTTACTGTAATTGCTTCTGGTATGTTGATATCTCTTTTTACAGGTTTTAAATTTTCCTTTACATCATCTTTAGATAAATTTTTTATTTCTTTTTGTCTTGCTCTCTTTACCGAAGCTAGACTTCTTTCTTTTGCCTCAATTTCATCACTTAAAGCTCTTGAAACAGTTAATTTTGTTTCTCTTTTTTTTTCACCAATTTTTAATGTTTTTTTATTTTTAATTCCTTCTTGACCCTTAATTCTTTTTGTTGCTCTTTGTTCTGCTAATTTTCTTCTTTCAAAATCACTAGTGCCTGAAGATGGCTTTGAAATTATAGATGGTTTTGAAACCATATTTCTATGAAATGTAGAGGATGTTTTTGATCTTGGCTGGCTAGATCTAAACGAGCTTCCTTTATTTACAGACCTACTTGCTTTTTTTTCAATTAATGTGGAATTTTTTCCCTGAGTTTTGGCTAACTCTATATTTTTAATCGATTTCTTGGCTGAGCCCGATATTGTTAGTTTTGTTTTTTTTTCCATAACTCATCACTCAATCTTTATAAATAATATTTCTAGCAGACATAATTAATTCATCAGCCTCTTCTTTTGATAGTGCAAAATCTTCGAGATAACCCTGAATTTTTACTCTCTCACCTTTTATAACATCATATCCGCCTGTTAATTCATCAGATGCAAGGTCAGCAAAATTTTCTAAGGTTAAAATTTTTTGTTCACCTAATGTAACCAACATTCCTGGGGTTAAACCTTTTAAATTTATAAGACTATCCTCTAATCCTAATTCCTTAATTCTTTCTGAAATATCCTCTTGATCTTTTTGATAAAAATCTTTTGCTCTTTCTATCAAAGCTTTAGCTGTATCTTCCTCTATTCCCTCTATTTTAATTAAACTTTCAGTTGTTGTGTCTTTTATATCATCAATAGTTGAAAAGCCTTCTGCAACAAGTAATTGACCAAGTGTTTCATCTAGCTCTAAATTTTTCACAAAATTCTCTGTTTTTTCTTTAAACTCCAATTGTCTTCTCTCTGAGTCCTCAGCATCAGTCATTATGTTTATTTCATAATTTAAAAGTTTGGTTGCTAGTCTTACATTCTGTCCTCTTCTACCTATTGCTTTACTTAAATTTTCCTCGGTAAGTATTACATCAAGTTTTTTTCTATCCAAATCTACGTTAACTCTTTGTACCTCAGCTGGTGACAATGCATTTGAAACTAATATAGCCGGATCTTCTGACCAATTAACAATATCAATTTTCTCACCCTGAAGTTCGTTAACAACAGCCTGAACCCTAGAACCTCTCATCCCAACACAGGCCCCGACAGGATCTAGAGAAGTATCAACTGCTTTTACACAAATTTTTGCTCTACTTCCTGGATCTCTTGATGAAGATTTTATCTCAATTAATCCATCATATATTTCTGGAACTTCTTGAACAAAAAGTTTTTCCATAAATTTTGGATGTGCTCTTGATAAAAATATTTGCTGTCCCCTAGACTCTCTTCTAACATCATAACAGTATGCTTTAATTCTGTCGCCTGCTTTAATATTTTCTCTTGGTATTAATTCGTTTTTTTGAATAATAGCCTCTGTTCTCCCAAGATCGGTAATAACATTTCCAAATTCCAATCTTTTAACAATTCCACTTAAAATTGTGTCTTTTTTATCTATAAAATCATTGTATTGTCTCTCTCTCTCTGCCTCTCTTACATTAAAACTAATTACTTGTTTAGCTGTTTGAGCTGCTATTCTTCCAAAATCAAATGATGGTAAAGGTTGCAAAATCTCATCACCTATTGTTTTATCTTTATTTAATTGATTTAAATTAATTGCATCTTCTAGTTTTATTTCAGTGTTCGAATTTTCTGGATTTTCAGAAACAATTAATTTTCTAAATATTTCTATATCACCATTATCTCTATTGATAGAAACTTTAATTTCATTATCTTGACCAAATTTCGATTTAGCTGCTTTTGCTATACCTGTTTCCATTGAACTAATTATTAATTCTTTATCAATAGACTTCTCTAAAGCTACAGCTTCAGCAATTCTCAATAATTCTAATTTATCTGCTCTTTTATTTAACATAATTTTATAAGTTGCAAAAAAAAATGGGCCAAAGCCCATTTTTTAAATTCAACAATGTAATTGGAATATAGGTATTTTTAATATATTTTCAACTTTATTGATTATTTGAAAACTCCTGATTTATCAGTTTTTTCCCATGAAAATGAGCCATCAGACTCTGGTTCTCTTCCAAAATGACCGTATGCTGCTGTTTTTTGATATATTGCTTTATTTAAACCTAACATTTCTCTAATTCCTCTAGGGCTTAAATCAAAATTTTCCTGTATCAATTTTTCAACATGTCTGTTCTTTTCCTCATCATTAGCAAATAAGTCTACATAAATTGATAGAGGTTTAGAAACACCTATGGCATAAGCTAATTGAATCAAACATTTATCTGCAATTCCTGAAGCTACGACATTTTTTGCAACATATCTTGAAGCATATGCTGCTGATCTATCAACTTTTGTTGGATCTTTTCCTGAAAATGCTCCACCACCATGCGGTGCTGCACCTCCATAAGTGTCAACAATAATTTTTCTTCCTGTTAAACCACTGTCTCCATCTGGGCCCCCTATAACAAAATTTCCAGTAGGGTTTATATAAATTTCATTTTCATCTAAATTTCCTAATAAATTTTTTGGAATTGATTTCTCAATGTACGGCATACAAAGCTCTTTTACTTTTGCAAGATTAATATCTTTAGAATGTTGCGTGGAAATCACCACTGATTTTACTGCTGATGGCTTACCATCTTTATATTCAATAGTAATCTGACTTTTTGAATCTGGTTCTATTCCATTTAAATTTCCAGATTTTCTATCTTCTGCCATTAATCTCAAAATTTTATGAGAATAATGAATAGGTGCTGGCATTAATACATCTGTTTCATTACAAGCATATCCAAACATAATACCTTGATCGCCAGCTCCTTCATCTTTGTTCCCTGAAGAATCTACACCCATTGCAATATCCGCTGATTGGGCATGTAAGTGACTTTCTATTTTAGTAGCTTCTTTCCAAGTAAAGCCATCTTGATCGTAACCTATATCTTTAATGCAATCTCTTACTTTATCAATTAATTCATCTTTTTTGATGTTTGGACCTCTAACTTCACCAGCTAAAACAACTTTATTCGTTGTTGTAAGGGTTTCACATGCTACTCTTGAAAACGGATCTCCTGATAGATAGCTATCAACAACCATATCAGAAATCCTATCTGATACTTTATCTGGATGACCTTCTGAAACTGACTCGCTAGTAAAAAGATAATTTTTTAGGTTACTCATTTTTTTGCCTTTCTTATTAATTCTTTAAATTCGATTTATTTCTTTTTATTGAAAAAATGAAATTAATTGAAAATAAAAGGAAAATATACAATAAAATTAATAAACCAAAAATTTTATTTCCAAGTCTAGAAAAAACTGTTGGTTGTATTTTTCTTTCTACCCTAAAGTCAATGAAGCCAATATTGTTTAAATCAAGGCTTTTTTCAATTTCACCAACTGGGTTAATTATAGCTGAAGTGCCATTATTAGCTGACCTGATAAGATATTTTCCACTTTCGATTGATCTAAAAATACTATGAGCAAAGTGCTGTATTGGTCCAATAGATTTACCAAACCATCCGTCCTCTGAAATATTGACAATAATATTAAAATTATTTTCCTTAAAAATTTCGCCTGTGTAAATTATTTCATAGCAAATTAATGGTAAAATTTTTAAGTAAAATTTATTTTTTTTTATTTGAATAATATCACGTTTATTACCTTTTGAATAAGATTGATAATTATTTGTTATTGACTTTAGACCAATCATAGAAAAAAAATTTTCAAAAGGTAGGAACTCACCGAAAGGAACTAAATTAATTTTACTGTAAGAATCTATTAAATTTAATTCATGATCATAAACAGAAAAAGTATTAAAATATCTTTTAGTATCATCTTCAATAATCTGCTTATTAATACCAAGTGCTATTAAATGATTTTTATTAAATTTATTTTCAAACAACCATTTATATTCTATTAATTCTTTTTGAGAAATATTTGGTAAAATACCTTCAGGCCAAATAAAAATAGTTTTTTCATCAAAATTAGGATTACTAATCTCAATTAATTCTTCAATAATTGAAACTGGATTATTGCTTGAATAAAACCTATCTAAACTAATATTTGAACCAATAACTCTTAGTTTATAATCATATATAATTTCATTTGTTTTATAAAATTTTTTTTTATAGTGATATCCGTACAGATAAGAAATAAATAAACATAATATAACAATTATAAAAATACCTATTTCTTTATTTGATTCTTTTAATATTAAAAGTGCTGGACAACTAAATAATGAAATACAAAATAAGTTAAACCCATATGTTCCAATTATTGAAGTTATACTTATAATTTCTAATTGTTTCAAAAAACTATATGCAATTAAATTCCAAGGAAAACCAGTTAAAATTGATCCTCTGATAAATTCAAGAATTCCAAATAGTAATGAAAAAATTAAAAATGAATTTGCTATTTTTTTTACTTTTGAAATCATAAAAAAATAAGAGACCAATCCATAAAATATAGATAAAAACGCGGGTATTAAAAAAATTACTATTGGAATTAAAAATTTAAAATTCTCATCAAAAGTTAAAGAAATTGATATCCAATAAAGATTTGATACAAAATAACCAAATCCAAAAAACCATCCATATAAAAAAGAAATTTTTCTTGCATCTTTTAAATTCAGTTTTTTATATAAAAAAATAAAAAATGTGGAAAAAGTAAAAAAATTAATAAAAAAATAATTATAAGGAGGCAAACTTAAAGACGTTACAGCGCCTAAAAAAACTAAAAATATGGTTTCAACTAATAATTTTTTACTCAAATTAACCAATCTTTGAAATTACGTAATTATAAATATATTTTTCCTCTTTTAACATTTTTTTGTAATCATTATTTTTTATGTGATCAAATCCTACTAAATGAAGAAATCCATGAATAAATGTTTTGATTACTTTTTCTTTAAAAAAAATTAAATTTTTTGATTTAGGTTTATCCATAAAATTATAACTGATTATTATATCTCCAATATAAGCCTCATCTATAATCTTATTTTTTTTATTAAAAGGAAACGATAATACATCTGTAGATTTATTTTTTTTTCTAAAAACTTTATTAAGTCTCTTTATATTTTTGTTATTTGAAAGTAATAAAGTTAAACTTATTCTTTTATTAATGAATCTATATTTTTTTGGAAATGCTTTACAAATTTTTTTAAAAAAAATCTTTTTATTTTTAAGCTTTTTAGACCAAGCCTTCTCATCAGAGAAGACATTTATACTAATCATTTTTAGAATAAGCTTTTACAATTTTTGAGACTAAAGGATGTCTAACAACATCAGAGTGATCAAAATCAACAACAGCAATCTCGTTTAGGTGACCTAATAATTTTTTTGACCTGTCTAATCCAGAAGAATTTTTGTTAGCCAAATCTATCTGGGATGGATCACCATTAACTATTATTTTTGAATTTTCTCCAATACGAGTTAAAAACATTTTGATCTGAGTATCCGTTGCATTTTGTGCTTCATCTAAAATAGCGAAAGAATTCTTTAAAGTTCTTCCTCTCATAAAAGCCAATGGTGCAATCTCAATGTCTCCAATTTCAATCATTCTTTGAATTTTTTCAAAATCAAATAAATCATATAAAGAATCGTATAAAGGTCTCAAATAAGGATCAACTTTTTCCCTCATATCTCCTGGCAAAAAACCTAATCTTTCACCTGCCTCAACTGCTGGTCTTGATAAAATTATTCTTTCAATTTTTTTTTCTAACAGCATGGTAAGACCAACTGCTACTGCCAAAAAAGTCTTACCTGTTCCTGCTGGACCGGCTGAAATTATTATTTCACTCTGTCTTAAAGCTCTAACATAATTTTTTTGCTTTTCGGATCTTGGTATTATAGATTTTTTTGGAGTTTTGATTATATCAGTCACATTGTTATTTTTTACTTTTTCATTAATCATAAATTTGTCTACAGATGAAACTATATCTTTATTTTCTATACCACCATTGGTTATATACTGATTAACTAAAAATTGTATTGCATTTTTTATTATTTCATTTTTTTTTGGATCAGATTTAATTACTATGGAGTTACCTCTTGAATATAAACTTGTTTCTGAAATTTTTTCAAGTTGTTTGAGATTTTTATTAAACTCCCCAACAACACCCATTAATAAATCATTGTCATGAAAAATGACACTTAATGAATTATTTTCTGAATATACAAACTTTAATGATCGATCGATATTTTTTTTAATTAAACTGCTCAATTATTAGGCTACCTTTTGATTGTAATTTAAGACTAATTCTCCAAACAAAGTACTTCTATTACTTTTTAAAATTTTTATAGGTAAAACTTTTCCAATATCTGATTTTTTACCACTAAAGATTACAGATGTCATATACTCTGATCTACCAAATATCTTAGTGCCATCTTCTGTTAAGTTTTCAGCTAAAACGTTAATAGTTTTATTATTTAATGATTGATTCATGTTTTTTTGATTTTCATACAATTGGTATTGAATTTGCTCTAATCTTTTTGAAGAAATTTTCTTTTCTATCAAATCTAAATTTGCAGCAACAGTTCCGGGTCTTGGATTAAAAACATATGAATATGAATTAATAAATTTGATTTCTTTAATAAGATTAAGAGTATGATTAAAATCTATTTCTTCCTCACCAGGGTAACCTATTATGAAATCACTTGAAAATTCAATATTTGCGTTAATATTTTTAAATTTATTAAATATTTTCATGTAATAATCTATGGTGTGTTTTCGATTCATAAGATTTAAAACTTTATCAGATCCACTTTGTACTGGTAAATGAACCAATGGCATAAGTTTTTTTGAATTTTTATAAACATCTATCAAATCTTCAGTCATATCTTTTGGATGAGACGTGGTGTATCTAATTCTTTTTATTTCTGGAATTTTTTCAATTTCTAAAATTAAGTTTGACAATTTTTTATTTTCATTGTTGTAAGCATTTACATTTTGTCCCAACAAAGTTATTTCTCTTGCACCATTTGCTGCTAATGATTTAGCTTCGTCTAATATTTGTTTAAAAGGTCTTGAATATTCTGGTCCTCTTGTATAGGGCACAACACAAAAATGGCAAAACTTATCACAACCCTCTTGAATAGTTAGAAAAGAGGAAATTTTTCCAGATTTATTTTTTATTTCACCAAAATATTCAAACTTTGTAATAGCATCAAATTCTGTTTCTTCTTCTTTTCTTTTTTTTTCATTGTATTTTATAATCATATCATTTATTTTATGATAAGATTGAGGTCCAATAACTAGGTCTATATAAGGTTCTCTCTTAAGCATTTCTTCATTTTCTGCTTGGGCAACACATCCAGCAATAATAACTAAGGGTTTTTGTTTAAATCTAAAAGATTTTTTTACCCTCCCTATATCATGATAAACTTTTTCTTTAGCTTTATCTCTTATGTGGCATGTATTTAATACATAACAATCAGCATCCTCATGACTTTCAGTTTTTTTGTAACCAATTTGTTTTACTGCGTCGTAAATTCTATTCGAATCATACTCATTCATTTGACATCCAAATGTTTTGATAAAAATTTTTTGATTCATGTTATTGAGATTTTTTCTTTATCCCGTACAATTCTAGTTTATGGTCTACCAGAGTGTATCCATATTTTTCAGCAATTTTTTTTTGTAGTTGATTAATTTCTTCATCAACAAATTCTATTATTTCACCCGTTTTTATGTCAATTAAATGATTATGGTCATCGTTGAGCTCATACCTAGCTTTACCTCCTTTAAAATCATGCTTTGCCAATATTCCTGCTTCCTCAAAAAGCTTCACAGTTCTATAGACTGTAGCAATACTAATTTTTGGATCTTTTTTAGAGACTCTACTATATAATTCATCTACATCTGGATGATCTGATTCCCCATATGCCTCTTTAGACTCCAAAATCACTCTTGCAATAGTTCTTCTTTGATCGGTTAATTTAAGTCCAGTTTTTTGAAATTTTTGTTCTATTTTGTCTGACATATCTAATTTTAAACCATATAATTAGGATTAATCAAATTTTTTTCAATTTTAAATTTATCACACAAACGTGGGATATTTTGGTATTTAAGGTCAATTTCTCCATTAAAATCGTCAAAACTAAAGCAAAAATAATCGATTTTATTTGTCAGATAAAAAGCCTTTACAACAGATAATGAGTTTCTAATTCCAGCAAAGCTACCAGGGCCTTTATTGACATAGATTTTTTTTATATTTTTTACTACTAAATTATTAGACTTCAAAAAATCATTTATTAATATAATTAACTTTTCATAATTAATTTTACTATTATCATGGGTAATACTATATGTTTTATTATTAATAATGAGCATCAAGAATATTACTTCATCAGTAGCATCAATTATAAGTTTAATCATTTTTTTTTCACTTCTTCCAAATTCTAAATCAGATGAAAAAAAAATCAAACATTATTCTAATGATGAAGGTATTTTGTCTATAATGTATCATCGTTTTAACGAAAATAAATATCCTTCAACAAATATTAAAATGGAAATTTTTAAAGAGCATATTAATCTGATTAAACAAAGTAATTATAAATTTTATAACCCATTAAATTTTAAAAAAGAATTTCTAATTCCAAGAAACAAAAAAGTAATATTACTTACAATAGATGATGCCTTTCAATCTTTTTATTTGGAGGCTTGGCCATTTTTAAAAAAAAATAAAATACCTTTTATTCTATTTGTATCTACTGAACCAGTTGGAAAAAAAGGATATATGACGTGGAATCAAATAAAAGAAATTGAAAAAGAACCTTTTGTTTTTATTGGTCATCATTCACATTCTCATGGATATTTAATAGATAAAACTGAAAATGAATTTATTAATGATATTAAGATTGCCGATAAAGAATTTTTAAATAACCTTGGATATATCCCAAATTTTTTTTCTTATCCATTTGGTGAATATTCTGAATTCATGAGAAAATTTATATCTAAAAATTTTGATTTTGCCTTTGGTCAACATTCTGGTGTTATTGATCTTAATAAAGATAAGTATGAATTACCTAGATTTCCTATTAATGAAAATTATGGAGAAATAAAGAGATTTAATTCTATATTAAAATCATATCCGCTCGAATTTAAAAATTTATTTCCATCAGAAAAACAAATAAATAAAGAAAATAATCCTCCACCATTTAAAGTTGAGTTTTTTAATGAACAAGAAAATTTAAAAGACTTAAATTGTTATTCAAATGAATTGGGTGAATGGGAAAAATCTGAGATAAAAATTACAGATAATATCCTCACTATCAATTTTAGAGGTGCATTTGTTCCCAGGAGAGGAAGAATTAATTGTTCATTGAGGGATAATGGAAAATGGAGATGGTTTGGTTCACAATTTATAATTAAAGAAAATTAAATAAGACTTTCCAAATCTATGCTGGATGGTAATAATTTTGCATCATCAAAGTCTTTTAATCTATTTTGAGTGATAATTTTTTTTAAAACTGTTACATATTGAGTGCCTGTCTCTGCATATTTATCTAAATGTTCTGAAAGAGTAATACCATCTAAAGGTTTTCCTAAATCTCTTAATTCTGCTCTCGCTTCTCTAAAATCCTTATAAGTAGAATGGGTGTTTAGATTTCTTTTGTAGGCTCTTACAGAAGCTTGCAAAACATTAAATTTCATCACTTTATGTCCTTTATCAACATCAGCATCTTTTGGTTTTAATCCCTCACCAGACCAAGTCCATTGACCAAATAAAGCATTCCCTTCTTGAGCAAATCTAGAGGTTCCCCAACCAGTTTCTTTTGCCGCTTGAGCTATTGCCAAAGAGACTGGAATCTCATCCATCCTAATCTTGAGTTCAGATAAATCTTTTGTTTTAATTCCATATTGTTTATATTTTTTTTCTAACCATTTTTTTTCAAGTTCTGAATTATTGCTTTTATTAATAATGTTAAAAAGAGTTTTTCTATCAAGTCTAATATTATTATTTTCTTTTAAAATTAAAGGTAAAACAATTTGTATAAATAATTCTTTTCTTTTTTTTGTGTCTTCAATCATTTTAATTTCATTTGGTAATAACGTTAGAGCCACAGGTTTAACTAATTTTTTTTCTCTAACATCATTTAAATTATAACCCGTGTCTTGAAAAAGCTGCTTAATAGTAGCTGCGCTCAATCTAACAGTATCTGTTTCTAAATCATTTAAACTAAAAATATCTAATAACAGCTCTTTTTCATTTAATAATTCATTTTCATTTTCAAGATTATTTTTCTTATTTAAGGTATAGGCTAAAATTTTTTTAGAATTATTAGAAAATTCTTTAGTCTTCAAAATATTTTTTTCTGTAAAATTCATTAATAGTGGTGCTACATAAAAAAAACTAATCACTAAAAGACTACTCAAAAAAATTCTAGAAATTGAGTGAATTTTAGATTGAAATAATATTTTTTGATTAATTCTATATTTTCTATTACTAACTTTTTTTACTAATTTAGTTTTCATCGAATTAAACTGCTTGCACTTCTTTTACTTCGGGTAAATAATGACATAAAAGGTTTTGAACTCCTTGCTTTAATGTCATTGTTGAACTAGGACATCCTGAACAACTACCTTGCAACTGAACTTTTACTACACCATTTTTAAACTCTTTAAATTTTATGTCCCCACCATCTCTTGCAACAGCTGGTCTAATTTTTTGATCTAAAATCTTGATAATTTTTTGATCTATTTCACTTAAATTATTAATATCTTTGTTTTGCTCTTTACTTTCATCAATAATAAATTCTTTACCGTCAGCATAAAAATCATTTATTAAAGAAATTACTATATGTTTTATTTCCTCCCATTTAATTTGATCATTTTTATTTACTGATAAAAAATCTTTTCCTAAAAAAATACCAACTACACCATTTACAGATAATATGTTTCTTACTAACTCATTATCAACATCATCTTTATTAGTAATTTCATAATGACCACTATTAGAGACATTTTTTCCTGGAAGAAATTTTAATGAATTAGGATTTGGAGTTACTTCAGTTTGAACAAACATAATTTAAATATAGTTATTATTTTAAAAATTAAAACTTGATATTAATTTTTTTTTAAAAACCTACTATTTCTTTTATTCTTTCTATCTTTTTTGATGCAATCAAATCGGCTTTTTCAACTCCATCTAGAAGAATTTTATCTAAATAAGATTTATCTCTTAAAAGTTTTTTGATCTCTTTTGATATTGGGTCAATTTTATTTACTAATTGATCTGATAATTTTTCTTTAAATTCTGAAAAGTTTTTGCCTGCAAAAATTTCTACAGAATTTTTTAAGGAAGAGTTGGTTAAACTTGAATAAATTCCTAAAAGATTTTTTGCCTCCAATCTGTCCTCTAACTCATTTATATTTTGTGGCATTGGTAAAGGATCGGTTTTTGCTTTTTTAATTTTATTAATTATCTGATCTTTTTCATCAGTTAAATTTATTCTACTTAAATCTGATAATTCCGATTTACTCATCTTTTTAGATCCATCTTTTAAACTCATTATCCGTGAAAATTCTTTCTGAATTAAGGGTTCAGGAACTTTTAGAAAATTTTCAACCTCAAAATCATTGTTAAATTTTTGTGCAATATCTCTACATAGCTCTAAGTGTTGCTTTTGATCATCACCAACAGGGACATGAGTAGCATCGTACAATAAAATGTCTGAAGCCATTAAAACGGGATATGAATATAGACCAATACTTGCTTTTTCCTTATCCTTTCCAGCTTTTTCTTTAAATTGAGTCATTCTATTTAACCATCCCATTCGAGCAACACAACTTAATATCCAAGCACCCTCTGCATGAGCGGATACACTCGATTGATTAAAAATTATACTTTTTTTTGGATCAATTCCACTTGCAATAAAAGTTGCAACAGTCTCTCTAATATTATTTCTTAGTTGTTTTGGGTCTTGTCTAACTGTTATGGCATGTAGATCAACAACGCAAAAGATACATTCATTATTTTTGTTGTTATTTAAATCTACAAAATTTTTAATAGCACCTAGATAATTTCCTAAATGAAGATTACCCGTAGGCTGAACTCCTGAAAAAATTTTTTTATCCATAAATTAATACTTTAAATTAATATCACGAATATTAAAAGCTTTGATCAGATAACAAACTATCAAATAAAACAATAATCCCAATATAACACTTAAAATTAAATATAAAGACTTTATAGTTTTATGAAATGATAATTCATTTTGGAAATAATTTAATAAAAAATCAAAAAATAAACCCATTAACATTGATGCAATAATTATTTTAAAAAGATTTAGAAAAAATTTTTCATTGAAAATGAATAAATCTCTATTTTTTAAAAATAAAAATAATAATATGGAATTGAACCATGATGATATAGAGGTTGCAATTGGGATTATAATAAAGCCAATTTGTTTAAAATAATAAACACTAATTAAAATATTTAATATGACTGAAATTAATGAAATTAAAAATGGTGTTTTTGTATCGTGATTTGCGAAAAAAAAACTTGAAAATACTTTAATTAATGCAAATGCAGGCAATCCAAGAGCAAAATAATACAATGCCAAACCAGAATTATAGACTGAATTTTTATCAAAAGATCCATAACCGAATAAAGCAGATATGATTTGTTCAGAACCAATTACTAAAGCAATTGTTGCTGGTAAACTTAAAAATAAACTAAGCTCAAGAGCTTTGTTTTGTATAAATAAAATTTTATTTTTTTTTCTAGTTTGAATATGCTTTGAGAGCTGTGGTAAAATAACAACACCAATAGCAATACCAGCTATTGCTAGATTAATTTGATATATTCTATCTGCATAATATAAATAAGAAACTGCACTTGCTTGAAATGAGGCAATTATAGTTCCGATTAAAATATTAATTTGGGTTACACCAGAGGAAAAAATACTTGGTAAAAGTTTCTTAAAAAAAAATTTTACTTTATTATTTACTTTTAATTTAAAATTAAATGTTAAATCAAAATATTTTTTTACGAAAAAATATAAAAAAAATAATTGTAAAAGACCAGCTAAAGAAACACCATATGATAAATAATAAATAAGTTTATCTCCTATTGATTTAGAAAAAATTAATATTAAAATTAAAACAATATTTAAAATTATAGGCGCCGCAGCTGCTGATGCAAATTTATTGTGAGAATTAAGAATTGCAGAAAAAAATGAAGCTAAACAAATAAAAAATAAAAATGGAAAAGTGATTCTTGTTAGATTTATTGCAATTTCCATTTTTTCAAAATCACCAACAAACCCTGGAGCAATCATAAAGATAAATGCTGGCATAAAAATTTCAATTAAAATTGTTAAAAATAATAATCCCAAGAAAAGAAGGTTAAAAATATCGTTAGCAAAATTGTTCGACTGTTTTTTACCCTTTCTTATTTCAGAAGAATAACTAGGAACAAAAGCAGCGTTAAAAGTACCCTCGGCAAACAATCTTCTAAAAGTATTTGGAATTCTAAAAGCAACAAAAAAAGCATCAGCTAACAACCCTGTACCAAGAAAGATTGCTATTAAAATATCTCTTAAATAACCCAGTAATCTACTGATTACAGTATAGAAACCAAATGTGCCTGTTGACTTAATTAGGTTCATAAATAATATTAGTCTTAATTTTATCCTATTGTACACTTATTATCAGAAATGAAAAAAACAAAGATTGATCATTATACAGATAAAGAAGCTTTAGACTTTCATAAGGATAAAAAACCAGGCAAGATAGAGATCATTTCATCCAAAAACATGACAACCAAAAGAGACTTAGCATTAGCATATTCTCCTGGTGTGGCTGCTCCAGTAAAAATGATTAGCCAAAACCCTGACGCTGCATACGATTACACCAGTAAAGGAAATTTAGTTGCAGTAATCAGTAACGGTTCGGCTATATTAGGAATGGGAAACCTAGGTGCACTTGCATCAAAACCTGTAATGGAAGGAAAGGCCGTTTTATTCAAAAGATTTGCAGATATAGATTCAATTGATTTAGAGATAGATTGTTACAATACAGATGAAATAATTAATTCAATTAAAAATTTTGCACCAAGTTTTGGTGGAATAAACTTAGAAGATATTGCTGCACCAGATTGTTTTATAATTGAACAAAATCTTAAAAAAGTTCTCGATATTCCTGTTTTTCATGACGATCAACATGGAACTGCAATAATTACAACTGCCGCTCTTATTAATGCATTGGACATAAGTGGCAAATCTATTAAAAAAATAAAGATAGTTATAAATGGAGCAGGCGCATCCGCTCAAGCATGTGCTGAACTTTTTAAAAAATTAGGAACGCGTAGTGAAAATATAATTATGATTGATAGAAAAGGGGTCATTTATAAAGGAAGATCTAAGGGTATGGATCAATGGAAATCAAGACACGCTATCGATACGAAATTAAGATCTCTTAATGATGCAATCAAGGGTGCTGATGTTTTTTTAGGATTATCAGCAAAAGGTACATTGAAAAAAAATCATGTAAAATTAATGGCAAAAAAACCTATTATATTTGCATGTGCAAATCCTGATCCTGAGATCACCCCTGAGGAAATTAATGAGGTAAGAAAAGATGCCATTATAGCTACTGGAAGATCAGATTATCCAAACCAAGTAAATAATCTAATTGGTTTTCCATATATTTTTAGAGGAGCGTTGGATGTAAGAGCAAAAACAATTAATGAAGAGATGAAAATGGCTGCAGCAAAAGCTATTGCAAAACTAGCTAGGGAATACGTGCCTGATGAAGTTGTTGCTGCTATGGGGGGAGAGAGACCGCACTATGGAAAAGACTATATAATTCCATCAACATTTGATCCAAGACTGATAAGCGTAATACCAGCTGCTGTTGCGAAGGCAGCAGTAGAAAGTGGAGTAGCAAGAAAAAATATTGATAACCTGGAAATTTATAAAGATCAACTTAAACAACGTTTAGATCCAACTGTAACTATAATGCAAGGAATTAATTCTTTCATTAAAAATAATCAGAAAAGAATTGTATTTGCTGATGGTGAAGATGAAAATACTCTTAAAGCCGCTATCGCTTTTAAAAATTCAAAATTAGGTGTTCCAATTTTGGTAGGAAAAAAAGATAAAATTAAAGAACAGATAAAGAAAATTGGATATGACTCAGATTTTAATATCGAAATAACTAATTCTAAAGATGTTGAGAAAAGAAACAAATATGCAAAAAATTTATTTAAAAAACTTCAGAGAGATCAGGGTTTATTAGAAAGAGATTGTGATCGACTTGTTAGAAACGATAGAGTTATTTGGGCAGCTAGCATGGTCGCTTGTGGTGATGCAGATGGAGCTGTAACAGGTAATACTAGAAGATTTGGCTCCTCACTAGAAAAAATTAAACAAGTTGTTGACGCCAGAGATGGCGAAATCATGTTTGGTCTTAATATGGTAGTTCATAAAGGAAAAACAATATTTGTTGGTGATACTAGTGTTCATGAATATCCAACATCAGAACAAATGGCTGAAATAGCAATATCTGCAGCAAGAGTGGTTAAATTATTCGGTTTTGATCCAAAGGTTGCTTTTGTGTCTCATTCTACTTTTGGTCAACCTATCACAAGTAGAACTAAACATATTAGAAAAGCTGTTGAAATTTTAAGAGAAAAAAAAGTAAACTTTGAATTCGATGGTGATATGCAGCCTGATGTGGCTCTTAATAAAGAATATCAAGATTTATATCCATTTTCAAAAATAGTTGGGAATGCAAATATTTTGATAATGCCAGGTCAACATAGTGCAGCTATATCATATAAAATGATGAAAACTTTAGGAGACACAAAAGTGATAGGGCCGCTATTAATAGGTCTGGGCCTTCCTATTGAAATTGTGCCTTTAAGATCCTCTACTTCAGAAATAATTAATTTAGCATCAGTTGCGGCATACTCAGCTGAAGTAATTAATTATAAAAACTAGTCTTTTTGGATTCTTAAATCCTCAACAAGAATTATACTTGCGATTACCTTCTCTACATCGAGTATTTCCTCTCCCTCGCTTATTACCAAGTCTTTTTCATCAGAGGTCATTGCTATCCCATAAATATATATTTTTTTTTTATAAGTATCTATTTGATAGTTTGAAGCCTTAATATTTTTATTTAAGATCATTGCAGTACGCAGTTGTGAAGTAATCAAAATATCTTTTGCTGATCTTTTAAAATTAAATTCTTCTTTTATTTTAATATCATTTTTTACAGATCTAGCACCATCTGTTTCCCAGGCTAGTTTAGTTAATTGTAATTTTTCTTCAGGGTTGTTTACTTTGCCTGTCAAAAAAATTCTTCCATCGAGCACTTTTGTTTTTACAGATAGAACATAATTTTTATTTTTTAAAAGAATTCTAGCTGATAAGCTTTTTTGCATTATTGAGTCATCAATTTGAGTACCCACTGAACGAGGATCAAATGCAACACTTACACCTGTTCCAAAAATTCCTTTTGATGAAAAGCCAACACAACCTGAAAAAAAAACTCCTATCAAAATAACTAAAATATATTTAATTTTCATTTTTTAATTTTAAACAATAATTATAAATTTCTTTTTTAGATATATCGTTATTTTGTTTTATAATATTTATAATTTCTTTGACACTTAATTTATTAATCATTTTTTTTATATTTATTTTAATCGACTCATTTAATTCTTTTGAATTCTTATTATTGTGATTATTCTCAGAAATTACAATAGTAAGCTCTCCTTTAAGGTCGTTAGAAAAAGGTTTTAAATCATCAACATTAGACCTAATAAATTCTTCATAAATTTTTGAAATTTCTCGGCAAAATACAATCTTCCTAGAACTAAAGAATTTTTTTAATTCTGGAATTATCTTATTAATCTTTTTTGGTGAAACAAAAAAAACTATTGAACAATTAATTTGAGACAAATTTTCTAAGTCATTTTTTAGAACTTTAATTTTTTCTGGGAAAAAACCATAGAAAAAAAATTTATCAGAAAATCCACTTATAGAAACTGCTGCTGCAACCGCAGAAGCTCCTGGTATAGGCATGACATTAATATCATGTTTAACACACTCGTTAATCAGAATATTACCTGGATCAGAAATACTTGGAGTTCCAGCATCAGAAATTATAGAAACTTTTTTATTTGATTTTAATAATTCTATTACTTTTTTTAAATTTTTTTTTTCGTTGAATTTGTGGTTTGAAATTAATTTAGACTTAATATCAAATCTATTTAATATGTTTTGAGAAACTCTTGTATCTTCACACAAAATATAATCAGATTTTTTTAATATATCTATAGCTCTATAGGTGATATCTTGCATATTACCTATAGGGGTTGATACTAAATATAGATTATTTTTAGTATTTTTTTTTTTAGATTGTGGTTTTATGTTCATAATTAAGATTAAAAAATATTATAATATCATTAAAATGGGTAGATTTATTAAAATTATTTTCTTTTTAATTTTGAGTCACTTTCTATTAAACTTAAGCTTCGCAAAAGCACAAGAAAAAATTAAAATTGGTTTGCTAATACCAATGACTGGTTCAAATAAAAAGATTGGCGAATCAATAGTAAAAGCAGTAAGGATGGCTGTTAAAGATATTGATAGTGATTTAATAGAAATCATTCCAAAAGATACCAATACAAATCCTGAAAAAACTCTTAAATCTGCTATAGAATTAAAAGAAGCGGGAATAAAAATTGTAATAGGACCTGTATTTTACAAAAGTTTATTATATTTAGATAAAATTCGAGACCTTACTTTTTTATCTTTAACAAATAGAACTTTAGACCTGCCATCGAATGTGATCTCAGCAGGTATTAATTCAACATCTCAGTTTAATACTATTAAAAAATTTATTCAAACAAAGAGTATAAAAAAAACTTTATTTTTAACACCGATGCAGGACTTTGAGTTTGAAATAAATGATGGTATTAAAAAATCAAAAATCAAAGTTTTTAAGGAGCACGTTTATGACTCTGATCCTACCAAGTTAACTAATCAAATTGAAGAAATCACAAAATACAGGATTAGGAAGCAAAATTTAGAAGATGAAATCAATAGAGTAAAAAACTCTAATGACCCAAACAAAGAAAAAAAAATTAAAAAACTTGAGCAAAAGTATAGCTTAGGTGGTCTTAATTTTGATGCAGTGATGATTTCTGACTTTAATGAGAGTTTAAAAAGTGTATTCACTTCACTTTTATATACAGACGTATCACCTAAAAAAAAATATTTTATTACATTGAATCAATGGTTTGACATGAGCTTACAGAATGAAACGGATATTCAACCTTTATATTATCCATCAATAAATAAAAAAAATTTTGAAAATTTTAAAGAAAAATTTTTTAAAGAATTCGGATTATATCCTTCGCACTTATCTTTGCTAAGTTATGATCTCGTTGGTCTTCTTTATTATTTATCTCTGAAGACTGATCTATCAAATGTAGAAAAAATTTTTAAAAACAAAAACTCATTTAAGGGAAAAATTGGCATATTTGATATCAAAAATAATACGATAAATCATAAATTAAATTTTTATAAAATAGAGAATAATAAAACTATAAAAATTTTCTAATTTTTTTAAAAGCTTGATATCTATGATCCATATTATATTTTTGTGAAGGTTGCATTTCTCCAAAAGTTTTTCTTTTTTTTTCTGGAATAAAAATTGGATCATAACCAAATCCTTTTTTCCCCTTTGGCTCTTGTGCAATTTGCCCTTCTACCTTACCTAATACACAAGCAATTTTTTTATTAAAATAAGAGATAGACAAAGCACAAATAAATCTAGCTTTAATTTTTTTATTTTTCCAATTTTTATCCTTTTTTTTAAGTTCTTTATAAACTCTTTTTATGGCTTTGCCGAAATCTCCATGCTTTCCTCCCCATCTTGCAGAATAAATTCCTGGATTTTTATTTAAAAAATCTATTTCCAAACCAGAATCATCAGCTAGACAGATCAACCCTGTTTTTTTTGAAAAATACTTAGATTTTATCAAAGAATTTGCTTTAAATGTTTTACCATTTTCTTTTGGGCTTTTAAGGTGAAATTCAGAAGTTGAATGAATTTTAATGTTTTTTGGTAATAAACTCTTTATTTCACGGAGTTTACCTCTGTTATTGGTTCCAACAAGTAATTTATAAATTTTTTGTTTAGACATCTAGAAATTATCTAAATCCTTACCATATAAGAGGTAATGGAAAAAGAAGAAAACCAAAATAACTCCTCTGAAGAACAAAATTTCAGTACAGCTGAAGAAAAAGATAAATCTGAGGTAAATTCGAATACTGAAGATAAAAAAGAAATCAAAGAGTCTACTCCAGAAGAAAAGATTGTAGAACTCGAAGACAAGATTACAAGAACTTTTGCCGAAATGGAAAATCAAAGAAGAAGATTTGAAAAAGAAAAAGAAGACGCTTTTGAATATGGTGGTTATAGTTTTGCCAAAGAAGCACTGACTTTGATTGATAACTTAGATCGTTCTAAACAAGTTCTTGAGAGTGATGATAAATTAAAAGAAACTGAAGCATTAAAAAAAACACTTGAACATTTAGATATCATTAAAAAAGATTTAATTTCGATTTTTGAAAAAAATAATATCAAACAAATAGATAGTTTTAATAAAAAGCTAGATCCAAACTTTCATCAAGCAATGATGGAAATAGAAGATGACACAAAAGAACCTGGCACAATAATTCAAGAAATTCAAAAAGGTTTTACTATTAAAGATAGACTTCTGAGACCCTCATTAGTTGGTGTATCAAAAAAAGTAACAAAAAAAGAAGAAAAAACCGAGGAAAATCAGGAAAATTCAAAGGATAAATAATTATGAGATCAACTTGTAGTTTCACATTTAAACACTATATGACGAAGGAGACATTAATATTATGAGTAAGATTATTGGAATAGATTTAGGAACAACAAACTCATGTGTTGCCATAATGGAGGGAACGCAAGCAAAAGTTTTAGAAAATGCAGAAGGTG
>CACKKY010000007.1 GCA_902600855.1 uncultured Pelagibacteraceae bacterium
TTCATTGCCTATTTTAACTTCTTGGACTGGATCATCGGATAGTGAAATTCTTATAGTATCTCCAATTCCATCCATTAATAGAGATCCTAGACCAATTGATGATTTAATACTGCCTGATATAAAACTTCCTGCTTCGGTAATTCCAAGATGCAAAGGATAATCGCATACTTTAGACAACTGTCTATATGCAGCAATTGAAAGAAAAACATCTGATGATTTGACACTTATTTTAAAATTAAAAAAATCTTGGTCCTCTAAAATTTTAATATTTCTAAGAGCACTCTCTACTAACGCTTCTGGACAGGGTTCTTTGAACTTTTCTAAAATATCTTTTTCAAGTGATCCAGCGTTTACTCCAATTCTAACTGAGCAATCATTATTTCTTGCTGCGCTAAGGACTTCATGAATTTTATATTTGTCTCCGATATTTCCAGGATTTATTCTTAAACATTTAGCACCGTTTTCAGCTGCTTCGATTGCTCTTTTATAATGAAAATGAATATCTGCTACAACAGGAATGGATATATGTTTAACAATTTCTTTCATCGCAAATGAAGACTCTTTATCTGGACAAGAAACTCTAACAATATCTGCACCCTCCTCGGCTATCTCATTAATTTGTTTAATTGTTGCCTTAACATCAGTAGTTAAGGTATTGGTCATAGATTGAATGGAAATTGGATTATCACCACCAACCTTCACATTACCAACTTTAATAACTTTTGTTTTTCTTCTTTTAATATCTCTAAATGGTCTAACGCTCATTAAGTCAATTTAAATTAAATTCTTTATGTAAAGCTGCTATAGCTTTTTTTACATTTTTTGATGAAATTAAAACAGAAATTTTTATTTCTGAAGTAGAAATTACCAAAATATTAATTTTTTTAGATGCTAAAGCTTGAAACATTCTAAAAGTTATACCAGGTGTTGTGATCATTCCTACTCCTATTATTGAAACTTTCGAAACATTTTTGTCAAAAGTTAACTTTTTATAAGTTATATTTCTATTCTGTTGAATTAATTTCTCAGTTTTTTTTAAATCATCAGATTTAATAGTAAAAGTAAGATCAGTGTCTTGACCATTTTGAGAAATATTTTGAACGACCATATCAACATTAATTAAATTATTAGATAAAGGTTTAAATATTGATGCTGCAACACCTGGTTTATCTTTAACACCAACAATTGTAATTTTAGCATCATTTTTTGTTGAAGAAATTCCAGTAATAATTTGATCGCTAAAATTTTTTTTTGAACCAGTTATTAGAGTTCCAGGTCTTAAAATAAATGAGGATTTAACTTTTATATCTATATTATTTAGCTTAGCATCTTGTACGGATGTTGGTTGCATAACTTTAGATCCTAATGATGCCATTTCTAACATTTCATCATAGTAAATTTTACTAATTTTTTTTGCTTTTTTATATTGTTTTGGATCAGCTGTATAAACCCCATCCACATCTGTATAAATTATACAATCCTCTGCTTTAATAAACTTTGCCAACATAATCGCTGTGGCATCTGATCCGCTTCTTCCTATTGTAGTTAATCTGAATTTATTATTAATACCTTGGAAACCTGTAATAACAGGAATTCCTCCTTGTCTTAAATAGTTATTCAATTCTTTTACAACAACTCTACTTATCCTTGAACTTGAATAAGGGCCCTCAGTCACTATTGGTAATTGCCAAGACATCCATGATCTAGACTTAAGTCCAATATGATTTAATCTACCAGCAATTAATGCACAGGATACTTGCTCACCAGTTGATAATAATGCGTCATATTCAGCTTTATCAAAATTATTACTTATTGATTTAGATTTTTTAACCAATTCATTTGTAACACCACTCATAGCAGATGAAATCACAACTACTTTATTTCTTTTCTTTTTATAAAATGCAATAATTTTACAAATTTTTTTAATTCTATCAATGCTGCCAACAGAAGTGCCACCAAATTTTAATACTACAGTTTTCATTGATCTAGTTTAATAATTTTAATTTAATTAATAATTGATAAAATACATCTAAATTGTTATGTCAACTAATTATCTTAAATGAGTAGTATAAATAAAAAAGAAATTGAAAAATTTTCCAAAATGGCTGATGAATGGTGGGATCCAAACGGAAAGTTTAAACCACTTCATAAATTTAATCCTACTCGTATAAAATATATTAAAGAAAATATTATCAACAATTTTAATTTAAAAAATAAAAAAAAACCACTCCAAAAAATTAAAATTCTTGATATTGGTTGTGGTGGTGGACTACTTTCAGAGCCAATGTGTAGGATGGGAGCAACAGTAACTGGAATAGATGCCTCTGCTACAAATATAAAAATTGCTAAAATTCATGCAAAAAAGAGTAAGCTCAATATTGAATATTTCTCTTCACCTCCAGAAAAACTTAAAATAAAAAAAAAATTTGATGTAATTTTAAATATGGAGATAGTTGAACATGTTGAAGATATCAATTTTTTTCTTGAATCAAGTTCAAAACTATTGAAAAAAAATGGTTTAATGTTTGTTGCAACTTTAAATAAAACATTAAAATCATATATGTTTGCAATAGTTGGGGCTGAATATGTTTTAAAATGGTTACCAATAGGTACTCACGAATGGGAAAAATTTGTGAATCCTTCTGACTTAGAACGCATCTTAAAAAAAAATAAACTAAGTTTACTTAGAATAGACGGGATGAAATTTAATATTTTGAATGATGAGTGGAGTATCTCAAAAGATATTTCTGTGAACTATATTACAAAATTTATAAAAAATTAATTATCGTTATCTCTTATCCAAGGAATTAATTGTGACTCTATGCCTTCCTCTTTTAATTCACGAATTTCCTTTTTAGTTGCTTTTCCATAAATTCCTTTAGTATTTTTCTTTTTATCATAATGGATGGATCGAGCCTCATAAGCAAATTTATCACCTACATATTTAAAATTATCCTTAATAAATTTTTGATATCCCTTTATAGTTTTTTTAATGTTGTCTAATTTAATTAAATCTGAATTGTCTTTTTTTTTATTTTCGCTCTGAATTAACTTTGGAGCCATTAAAGTTTTGTCAACTTTTTGAGAGTTACAAATATGACATATTAAAAGTTTTCTTTTTTTTAATTTCTCATATTCTTTTGATGATGCAAACCAACTGTCAAAGATCTCTTCACAATCACTACAAGTTAATTTATATTTTATCATCTTACTTAAATAATAATTTTTAAAAGAAATTCAATATCTATCAACTTCTATAATCTGAGTTAATTTTTATATACTCATTTGTTAAATCCATTGTATAAACTGTATAATTCTTTGATCCTGTAAATATATCAACAAATATATCTAAATTTTCATTTTTCATATAATTCGCAACTTCAGACTCATTATAATTTTCAACTAATTTTCCGTTTTGTATAATTGTATGATTCCCAAACTTAATAGATAATTTTTTAAGGTTAATATCGGCTCCAGCCTTTCCTATTGCCATAATAATTCTACCCCAATTTGGATCTTCACCAGCTATAGCAGTTTTTACTAAAGGGGAATTGGCTATAGAAAAACCGATTTTTTTTGCATCATCTACAGTTTTGCAATTTTTAATAAATAAAGTAATAAATTTTGTTGCTCCTTCACCATCAGATACTACTCTTTTTGCTAAATTTAATAATACATTATTTAATGCTTTATCAAAACCTTGAATTTTCTTTTCATTAATATTTTTAACTCTAGAGTGTTTAACTAATCCTGTTGAAAAAATGGTAACCATGTCATTTGTACTCATATCACTATCGCAAGAAATAGAGTTAAAGGTTGTTTCTATATTCTTTTTAAGTAGTTTATTTAAGATTTCATTAGATAAATTTGCATCAGTAAAAATATAAGCTAAAGTTGTTGCCATGTTCGGATGAATCATGCCCGAACCTTTTGCCACTCCATAAATTTTGATTTTTTCACTTCCGATTTTACATTCCTCCATAGCTAATTTAGGTTTTTTATCAGTTGTCATCATTGCCAACGCAGCCTTCATCCAAATAAATTTATTTTGCGTATATTTAATTTTATTAGTTAAGTTAGAGATCTGTGATACAATTTCATTACAAGGGAACTTTTCACCAATTGTTCCAGTGCACCCAAAAATTATATCTTTTGGGTTAATTTTTTTTGGATTTTCTTCATCATTTTTTTGTTTTTTCAGTTAGTTGCTTTGAAAGTAAATCAGCTATTATTTGTAAGCTTTGATAACCTTGCTTTCCAGTAAACGCATTCGCATTTCTAGAATTGACAACAAGAGAGAAAACTTTTTTACTTTTCTGATTCAAATTCCATTTAATATTCTCCGAAATTATTTTAGATTTTGTATACACAGATGCATAATTTGCTCCGTCTCTAAAATAGAACATGGCAATATCATCTCTCTCATCTTTATATAAATTTGCACTTGCTACTGAAATAGACATTCCTTCTACATGATCTAGGTCTTGAAAATCAGTCATTCTGGTCTTTTTTGATTTTGAAGATAAAAAATTAGTTAAATTAATGCCCATAGTATTTAATTTATTAGTTTAATACTTATATTAAACAATATAATTAAAGAATAAATCAAATAAATGTTAAATCCATTAAATTTAATTTCACGAATAATTAAGTCTAGCAATCAAAAAGAGCTTGATAGAATTCAAAAAATTGTAAATAAAATAAATGCCCTGGAAGATGGATTTAAAAAATTAAATGATGAGGACTTTCCAAAAAAAACATCGGAGTTTAAAGAAAAACTTAAAGAAGGTAAAACTTTAAATGAAATTTTACCTGAGGCTTTTGCTTTGGTTAGAGAAGCATCCTATAGAACTCGAAATGAGAGACATTATGATGTACAAATTATTGGAGGAATTGTTCTCCATGAAGGTAAAATTGCTGAAATGAGAACAGGAGAAGGAAAAACATTAACAATTGTTCTAGCTGCATATTTAAATGCTTTAAGTGAAGAAGGAGTTCATATTGTCACTGTAAATGATTATTTAGCCAAAAGAGACTCTTTAGAGATGGGTGAAATTTATAATTATTTAGGAATAACATCAGGTTATATAAATAATGATCAAAATGATGAGTTGAGAAAAAAAAATTATAACTGTGATGTGACTTATGCAACTAATAGTGAATTAGGTTTTGATTATTTAAGAGATAATATGAAGTACACGAAAGAGGAAATAGTACAAAGAAAACATCACTTTGCAATAGTAGATGAAATTGACTCTTGTTTAATAGATGAAGCAAGAACTCCTTTAGTCATTTCTGGTGCTGCAGAAGATAAAACCGATCAATACATTTCTATTGATAGGTTGATAAAATTATTAAGTGATGCTGATTATGAAATAGATGAAAAAGACAAAAATATTCTTTTAACAAATAATGGAATAAATAATGTAGAAAAAATTTTTTCAAATGCTGGAATATTAAAGAATAATAACTTTTATGATCCTGAAAATTTACACTTAGTACATCATGTTAATCAAGCATTAAAAGCACATCATTTATTTGAGAAAGGTAAAGATTATATTGTCCAAGATGGTAATTTAAAAATAATAGATGAACTTACAGGTAGAATTTTAGAGGGAAGGAGGTTTGGTGATGGCTTGCATCAAGCTTTAGAAGCAAAAGAAAACTTAGAAATACAGCTTGAAAATCAAACTTTAGCATCAATTACCTATCAAAATTATTTCAAACTTTATAAAAAGATATCAGGTTGCACCGGAACTGCTGTTACTGAGTCTCAAGAATTTTATGAAATATATAAATTGCCTGTAGTTGTTATTCCGACAAATAAAAAAATGATAAGACAAGATTATAATGACCAAATTTTTAGAACTGAAAAAGAAAAAAATAATGCCATTGTTGAAAAGGTTTTTGAGTGTAATTCTACAGGTCAACCACTATTAATTTTCACCTCAAGTATAAATAAATCTGAAATATATTCTGATCTTTTTAGAAAAAGAAAAATAAAACATGTCGTATTAAATGCAAAAAATCATGAAAATGAAGCAGAAATTATAGCTAATGCTGGAAAAAAAGGATCAGTTATAATAACGACAAGTATTTCCGGACGTGGAGTTGACATTCAATTAGGTGGAAGAAAGGGTTCAGTTTCTGAACAACAACTAGAAATTGATAAGAAAGAAATAAAATCCCTTGGTGGTTTATTTGTAATTGGAACTGAAAGGATGGAGTCAAGACGAGTAGATAATCAAGCCAGAGGTAGAGCTGGTCGTCAAGGTGATGAAGGAAATTCTGTTTTCTATGTTAGTTTAGAAGATGATTTGATGAGAATATTTGGATCGGAGTCGATGACAAATATGCTTGAAAAATTAGGACTTAAAGATGGTGAAAGTATAGACCACCCATGGATAAATAAAGCTTTAGAAAGAGCCCAGCAAAAAGTAGAGGCAAGAAATTTTGATATAAGAAAAACTCTAATTAAGTTTGATAATGTTTTAAATGATCAAAGACATGTAATTTTTTCACAAAGAAAAAATGCAATGGATAGTAAAAAAATATTTGAATATTCTGATACATTTATAAACGAAATTATTGAAGATCTAATTAATTTAAAAATCAAAGGATTATCAAATCCAAGTAATAAAGAATTTGAAAATAAAGTAAAATTAATTGTTGGAAATAGTCTTAATAATGATGATATTATTGATCTAACAAAATCAAAAGATGAAATATTTAAAAATCAAATATTAGAAAAATTTAATTATTCCAGAAACCAGAGAATAGAACAACTCAATGCATCAAATGCACAAGAATTAGAAAAAAGGATTTTTTTACAAACTATTGATTTGAATTGGAAATCACATATCCAATATTTAGAACAACTGAGACAAGTAATAGGTTTAAGATCTTATGGTCAAAGAGATCCCTTAATTGAATATAAAAAAGAAGCATTCGGATTATTTAGCAATTTATTAGATAAATTAAAATTTGATTATATTAATATTCTACTTAACTTAAAGGTGGTCAAGCAAGATAATAAAGATGATGAATCTAGAAAGCCTATTCAGATTAATCCTTCACTGAAAGGAAAAAAAATGAGTAGAAATGAACCATGTTTTTGTGGTTCAGGAAAAAAGTATAAACGTTGCTGTGGTGCTCTTTAAGTTAATTAAAAATTAATCAAGTAAAGAACAACAAATATAGTAAATAAAACTATGGCAGAAATTATAATTTCTCTTGATTTTATAATTTTTCCTATTTTGTTAGATTTTGGACTTAAATTACTTAAATTAGTTTTATCACTAATGAAACCACGGTCTCTTCCAATTTTTAAAAATTTTTCTTTTCGATCATTAATGATGTCCTCTGGTGATTTTTGTTTAAAATTTTCTAAATTTTGAGTTAATGATTTTTTTACATTTTCAATAATTAAATCTCTATCTCTATGTGCTCCTCCTAGGGGTTCAGAAATTATTTCATCGATGACTTTTAAATCAAGTAAATCTTTAGCTGATAATTTCATAGCTTTTGCAGCATCAAGCATTTTTTTTGGATCTCTCCATAATATTGTTGCGCAACCCTCTGGAGATATGACTGAATAAATTGCGTTTTCTAACATAATAACTTTGTTTGACGAAGCTAATGCTATAGCTCCACCAGAACCACCTTCGCCAATTATTACAGCGATTGTTGGAACTTTTAATTCCATACAACACTCTATTGATTTAGCAATAGCCTCTGCTTGACCTCTTTCCTCTGCTCCTACGCCAGGATATGCGCCTGGAGTATCAATAAACGAAATAATCGGTATATCAAATTTATCCGCCAATTTCATTAATCTGATAGTTTTTCTATAACCTTCAGGTCTCATCATTCCAAAATTTCTTTCTATTCTTGTCTCAAGATCTTCACCTTTCTCTTGCCCGATAACTAACACGGATATTTGATTGAATTTAGCAAAACCGGTCAAGACAGATTTATCCTCTCCATAATATCTATCTCCAGATAAAGGAATGAAATCAGTAAATAAGTTATCTATAAAAAATTTTGCTTTAGGTCTATCTTCATGTCTAGCGACCATTGTTGTCTGCCAAGGATCAAGATTAGAATAAATAACTTTCAATTTTTTATCTAATTCTGCCTGTGTATTAGAAATTTTTTCAGTATCTACCTCCGATAAACCGTCCTCATTATAGGGATCTTTCAATTTTTCCAATTCAGTTTCAAGGTTTTCTATATCCTTCTCAAAATTAAGATAATTTTTCATAATAATCTCTTTATAAACTAAAATAAGATTATAAAATGATATAATAAAAATTAATGAAAAAAAAAGAAAAATTTACAAAAATATATGATTTATCTGTGTCAAATGTACTTTTGAATTTTATTAATATTGAATTGTTGCCTGGAACAGGTATTTCAAAAAAAAGGTTTTGGAAAGGTTTAAGTAGAACTCTTCACAATTTATCTCCTAAAAATAAAAAAATATTAGAAACAAGAGAAAAAATACAAAAATCTATAGATTCTTTTCATTTAGAAAAAAAGGGAAAAAAGTTTAGTTTAAGTGAATACAAAAATTTTTTAAAAAAGATTAATTATCTAAAAAAGACTGGTCCGAATTTTAAAATTAAAACTAAAAATGTTGATAAAGAAATTTCAAGCATATGTGGTCCTCAATTAGTTTGTCCAGTATCTAATGCTAGATTTTTATTAAATGCTGCAAATGCAAGATGGGTAAGTTTATATGACAGTCTGTATGGGTCAAATATAATACCTGAAATAAAAGGAGCACTTAAAGGTAAAACATACAATCCAATTAGAGGTAAAAAAGTAATTGAATATGCTAGAAATCTTTTAGATAAGTATATTCCTTTAAAAAATAATAGTTGGAAAAACTTAAATGCAATACCAAGTATTAAAAATGGAAAGCTTAATATAGAATTGAAATATAAAAAACAGCTTATTGGATTTAGAAAAGAAAAAGGAAAGATATCATGTCTTTTATTTAAAAATAATAACTTACATATTGATATAATTTTTGATCATAATGAAAAATTAGAAATAAACAATCCTGAAGGAAACCAGGATCCACTAAAAATACACGATGTAATTTTAGAGTCAGCTATCTCAACCATTTGTGATCATGAAGATAGCGTTGCAGCAGTTGATGCAGAAGATAAAGTTATTGGATATAGAAATTGGTTGCTTTTGATGAAAGGATCTCTAAGCGCAAAATTTTCTAAGAAAGGAAAAGTTATTATTAGAACTTTAAACTCTGATAGAGAATATCAATCAATCAAAAATCATAAAATTACATTACATGGAAGATCTTTATTGTTGAATAGAAATGTTGGTCATTTAATGACAAATCATGCAATTCTTCTTAAAGATGGATCAGAGTGTCCAGAAGGAATTTTAGATGCATTTATAACATCTGCTGCTTGTCTCCACGACTTTAAAAGAAAAGGTAATTCAAGAACTAATTCGATTTATATTGTGAAACCAAAAATGCATGGACCTGAAGAATGTGAATTTACTAATTTAATTTTTGAAAAAGTAGAAAAAGTTTTAAAATTAAAACGTAACCAAATTTTATGTGGAATAATGGATGAAGAGAGAAGAACTTCTACAAATCTGAAGGAGTGTATAAGAGTCTTAAAAAATAGAGTATTTTTTATTAATACCGGATTTCTTGATAGAACTGGTGATGAAATTCATACATCAATGGAGATCGGTCCTATGGTCCTTAAAGGCGACATGAAATCTACTGATTGGATAAAAGCTTATGAAAATAATAATGTCGACGTGGGTTTATTATGTGGTTTTTCTGGTAAAGCCCAAATTGGCAAAGGAATGTGGGCCATGCCAGATCTGCTGAAAGAAATGATGTCTCAAAAAATTTTACATCCGTTATCTGGAGCAAACTGTGCTTGGGTTCCATCACCAACTGCTGCATCATTGCACGCGTTGCATTATCATGAAGTTAATGTCTTCTCTCTTCATCAGAAGATAAAAAAAAGAAAAGCAGCTAACATAGACCATCTATTAACTATTCCAGTTGAATATAATCCTAAATGGTCAAAAGATATTATTGAAAAAGAAATAAAAAATAACTGTCAAGGAATTTTAGGGTATGTAGTAAGATGGATTGATCAGTCTGTTGGATGCTCAAAAGTTCCTGATATTAATGGAGTTGGATTGATGGAAGATAGAGCAACTTGCAGAATTAGCAGTCAACTTATAGCAAATTGGCTACACCACGGTGTATGTAGTAAAAAACAGGTCTTAGAGATTATGAAAAAAATGGCAAAAATTGTTGATTATCAAAATTTGAGAGATCAAAGCATGAAAGGACAGGATCCTTACCAACCAATGGCACCTCATTTTGAAAAATCAGTTGCTTTTAAAGCAGCGTGTGACTTGGTTTTTCATGGAAAATATCAACCATCCGGGTATACTGAACCATTACTACATTTTAACAGACTTGTAAAAAAATCAGTTTCAATCTGAATTTAAACTACCTCTGTTTTTAAAAGCAGAAAATAAAGTACCATCATCTAAACTTTCAATCTCTCCTCCAACTGGTAAACCTTGAGCTAGCTTTGTTACTTTAACTTCAATACCTTTAAGACTATCCTGTATATAATATGCAGTTGTCTGACCTTCAACTGTTGCACTTGTTGCTAATATTACCTCTTCAATTTTTTCTTTATTTACTCTCTCAACTAAAGAGTCTAGTAGAAGATCCTCTTTTCGTTGGCCTACTGACGAAATAGTTCCACCTAATATATGAAAATAACCTTGAAAAATATTTGAATTCTCAATTGACCATTGATCAGCAATGTCTTCAACTACACAAATTTTGGAATACTTATTTTTTGTATTCTCACAATTAACACATCCGCTCAAATTAGACTTTAGTGATCCACAAGAATTGCATCTGATTACATTTTTGTAAACCTGAGCCAAAGTGTTTGCCATTGGTTTCACTAATTCATCTCGATTATTAATTAGTTTAAGAACAATTCGTTTTGCAGATTTTGGACCTAAGCCAGGCAACCTAGATATTAATTTTATTAATTCTTCAATCTCATTAATATTTTGCATCTATTATAAGGGCCATTTAAAACCTGGTATACCAAATCCACCAGTAGCTTTTGAAATTTCTTCAGAAGTCTTTGATTTTAACTGTGCTTTAGCGTTGTTGTGTGCGGCAACAATTAAATCTTCAATAATAGCTTTATCCTCTTTCATAATCTCATCAGATAATTTTATTGTTTGCATTTCACCTTCACCATCAAGAGTTATTGTTACAGAATTAGAGCCAGAAACGCCCTCTACTCTTATTTCCTTAATTTTCTGCTGGCTTTCTTTCATTTTTGCCTCAAGCTCTTTGGCTTTATCTAAAATCTTACTAAAATCAGTCATTCTATCCGTCATCCTTTTTTATCTTAACGTCAATTAATTCTGCATCAGGAAAATTTTCTATTATATTTTTATAAGCTTCTGAAGATTTTGCTTCATCAATTAAAAGTTTCCTATTGTTAAGTTGTTTTTCTTTTACAGACTTTTCGCCTTTAGATTTACTAAAAGTAATAATCCATCGTTCTGCGGTCCACTCGAAAAGTTTTGAAGATAAATTTTTAACAAAATCTTTATCTAAACTATCATTAAAAGATATTTCTATTCTACTTTTTTCAAATTTTACTAAATTAACATTTTTTTCTAATTCATATTTTAATTTTATTTCTTTTTTTTCAGAGCATAGAGTTAATAAATCCTCAAATGACTTAATAAAAATTTTGTTCTCTACATTAATTTTAGTTTGCGTCTGCGGCTTATTCTTGTCTTCTTGAGAAACATTTTTAATTTGATCTATTATTTTATTTGAGCTCGTATTATCCTCAATTTCATTAAATGCTATATTTTCAACTTTGTGTTCAATTTTTTTTTCTGATTTCGCTGACTGTAAGTGCATTAATCTAATTAAAAACATCTCAATTGATAAATGTTGATTTGAAACTATATCTAATTCTTCAAGAAAGCTGATTGCAAATTGCCAGAATAATACTAATACATCAGACTGTACTCTATTTGAAATATTTTTTATTTTTAAAAACTCTTCATCATTTAGAGAAAAATTTGTATTTTCTAACGATAAAGAATTTATATTTTTAAAGTAATACAATAATTCCAAGAAATCATTTATAAATACTTTAGGTTCAACTCCTTGGTCATAAATTTTTTTATAAATATTAATAACTTTAGTTTCTTCACCTTGTAAAATTAGTGCAAATAAATCTATTAATTGAGATTTATCAAAATATCCAAATATTTTTTGTGCTGAGTTTAAATCCAATTCTGCATTTTCATCTAGACTTAATAAAGCTCTATCTAGTAAAGATAATGCATCTCTAACTGAACCTTCGGAAATTTTTACAATTAGTTTTAAAGCTTCGTCTGTAACTTTGCCATTTTCTTTATCTTTAATTTTTTTTATAAAATCAAATAATTCTGTTGATTTAATCCTAGATAAATCAAATCTTTGACATCTAGATACAACAGTAATTGGAATTTTTTTAATTTCAGTAGTTGCAAAAATAAACTTAAGATATTCTGGTGGCTCTTCTAATGTTTTTAAAAGAGCATTAAAAGCCTGTTTGCTGAGCATATGCACTTCATCAATTATAAAAACTTTATATCTGGCAGAAGTTGGTCCATATCTAGAAAATTCTATTAGATCTCTAACATCATCCACACCAGTTTTACTAGCTGCATCCATTTCAAGAACATCTATATGGCTTGAATTGATAATAGGCTCACAATTCTCGCAAAAATTTTCTCTACATATTTTTTCGATACCATTTGAACAATTTAATGCTTTTGCAACTATTCTTGCTGTTGTTGTTTTTCCAATTCCTCGAATGCCTGTGAATAAATATGCATTTGGAATCTTGTCTGCTTTAATTGAATTTGTTATTGTTTCTGCAACCACTTCCTGGCCTATTAGATCGTCAAAAGTTTGCGGTCTATATTTTAATGCCAGTACTTTAGAATTATTGTTCATATTTATTAGGAGACTAGAACCTGAATAACTGTCTCTACGACTGCTTCCGTTAAGATCTGGTCGGGTTCAAGCAGCATCCACCTCTAGCCTCCAAAACTATTATAACAGCTATAATTTCTAATCTACAAGAAAAGATTATTATTTTTTAGATCTTAACTTATCTGCCTCAAAAACACCTAAGACGTGAAAATCTTCGCAATGTAGTCCCAATTCTTTTAATGATTTTTGCACTTTTGGATCTTCAATATGACCATCTAAATCACACAAAAAAAAGTAAGAATCAAATGTATTTTTTTCCGGATAACTTTGTAACTTAGTTAGGTTTACTCCATTTATTGCAAAGCCACCAAGGGATTGATATAGCGCAGCCGGTTTACTTTTAAGTTTAAATAAAAATGATGTAATATATTTTTTATCACCAAATTTAGGTTGTGATATATGTTTTCCCATAACTAAGAATCTAGTTAAATTACCTTTTTCATTCTCAATATTTTTTTTAATTACTTTCAATCCATAAATATCAGCACTTAATGAAGATGCTATTGCAGCTTTTTTTATATCCTTATTTTTAGAAATCATTTCTGCAGATCCAGCTGTGTCTGCCCTGATATGTTCTAATATATTATTTTCTTTAATAAATTTTGAACATTGAGATAAACCTTGAGCATGAGAATAAACTTCTTTTATATCACTCAGTTTTGCTTTTTTAAGTCCCAATAAATTATGCTCAATTTTTTGAAAGTGCTCCAAGTAAATATTGAGTCTATGTTTGAAAATTAAATATTCGATCCCAATATTACCTGTAATCCTATTAGATTCAGGAATAATTATCTTGCAGCTGGGTTCTACAATAGCTTTATGAAAACATTCATCAAAAGTTTTACAGGGTAATACTTTTGCTTCTGGATAAACTGATAGTGCTGCTAGGTGCGAATAGGCTCCGTATGTACCCTGAAAATAAATTTTATTCATTTTATTTTATATTCCATATTTTTTTTTAAGGCTAGATAATCTTCCCTTGTATCAATTCCAATTGGAGAAGATTTTGCAAGAGCAACATTAATACTTATATTATTATCTATAGCTCTTAATTGTTCTAGTCTATTTTTAATTTCATTTTTTGACTGATCTAATTTGACAAATTTTTCTAATGTTTCCACTGAATAACAATAAATACCTATGTGATGATAAATATTATTCAACTTAGTTGATTTTCTTAAAAATGTTTTTGCCTCTGAAAATTCATTTTCATCAATTTCTTTTTTTGTAATTACTTTTACAATATTTTCATTGTCTAAATCCTCATCATTTTTCAATTTAGCAGCAAGAGTTCCTAGCTTAGATTGACTACTTATCATTTTTTCATTTAAACTTTTAATATCCTCAATATCTATTACTGGCTCATCCCCTTGTAAATTCATAATTAAATCTATATCTTTGATATCTAATTTCTGGAATGCCTCATAGATTCTATCAGTTCCAGTTTTATGCTTTTTGCTTGTTAAGATAGCTTTACCTCTAGTTTTTACAACTTCATCAACTATTTCTTGATCTTCTGTTGCAACAATCACATCGCCAATATTAGCTTCAATAGCTCTTCTTAATACATGCGATATAATTGAATAACCCTTAATTTTTAATAAAGGCTTACCAGGTAGTCTTGTAGCAGCCATTCTTGAAGGTATAATTGTAAGTGTTTTCATTAATATTAGATTTTTATTATAACAATTAAATACCAATAGAGGCAAATTTATACATTAAATTTAGTAATTTTTTAATTTATCGTGTTATACGTTCAAAAATAATATTTAAAAAAATGGATTCTTTTGAAATAAATAAAATTATTGCAGCTGTTTTAATGGTTGCGCTTCTTGTTATCGGTATTGGTAAATTATCAGATTTAATTTTCCATGTAGAGAAACCTGAAAAACCAGGCTATCTAGTTGAGCTAGACCAGGTGACAACAGCTTCAATTTCCAAAGAAAGCTCTGTTGAAGAAAAAATCGATATAGCAGCACTAATGGCGATGGGAGATGTTGTTATAGGAGAAAAAATTTTTAAAAAGTGTGCCGCATGTCACTCTATAAATAAAGGAGGAAAAAATAATATTGGACCTGCATTATATAATGTTGTTGGAAGAAAAGTTGGGGGTGTAGAAGGCTACAAATATTCAAAAGCACTAGCTGCTTATGATAAAGAATGGACATTCGAAGAATTAAATGGTTTTTTGATTAAGCCAGCTAAATGGATTAAAGGAACAAAGATGGCTTATGCAGGTCTTAGAAAAGAGAAAGATAGAGCTTCTGTAATTAAATATTTAAATCAGAGCTCAGACAATCCAAAAGAACTACCTTAATTTTCCAAAACAGTATAATAATATACTTTTTTGAACATGAACTCTATTAAGAGCTTGTAACCATACGTGAGATTTTTTTCCTAGGAATACTTCCTCAGTTACTTCGGGTCCTCTAGGTAAACAATGTAAAAAAATGCAATCTTTTTTTGCATAGCTCATCAATTTTTTATCTATTTTAAATTTTTTAAATTGTTCAATTTTTTTTTTTTTATTAACCTTATCATTTATAGATACTACTTTATCAGAAAATATTACATCTGCATCTTTTGCAGCCTCTATGGCATTATTAAATATAAATATTTTCTTATTATTTTTTTTTACCCAATTTATTATTTTGATACTTGGTTCAAATTTTTTTGGACAACCAATGTTTAATTTAAAAGAGAATTTAACAGAAGCAGCTATCAGACTACCTAAAACATTGTTAGAATCTCCTATCCAACAAATATTTAATTTTGAAATTGGTTTTTTCTTTATCTCCTCAACAGTAAATACATCAGACAAAACTTGTGTTGGATGTGATGATGGACTTAAGCCATTTATGACTGGTATAGATAAGTAATTTTTGAATTTATCAACCTTTTTATCACTATCTGTTCTCAATACAAAACCATCACCATAAGTTGAGAGAATTTTTGCAGTATCTGCAATACTTTCTCCACCTTGTCCAAGATGTAATTCGTTAGATCTAAGTGTTATTGTTCCACCACCAAGTTGTTTAATAGCTAAATAAAAGCTTAATCTGGTTCTTAAACTTGATTTTTCAAACATTTGTATAAGCAATTTCCCCTTTAAAGGAGATCCTTTATCAACCTCAAGAGTATTTAATTTTTTTCTTAAATTTTTTCTTTTTTTTGCATCTAAAATTATTTTTTTTAGTTCTTTTGCTGGAATATCTTTTAAATTTATAAAGTGCTTCATCTTATTTTATCTCTGAACAAACTTTTTTAATGATTCTTAAAGCTTGGTCAATCTCGTTTCTTTTTACATTAAGAGGTGGTAAAATTCTAACAACATTTTCTGCGGCTCTAATAGTTAATAAATTATTATCCATAAGTTTTTTAATAAATTTTGTTTGATTAGTATTAAGTTTTACTCCAATTAATAAACCCTTTCCTCTTATCTCTTTTATGATTTTAGGATAATCATTCTTAATCTTATTTAAATTTAATATAAAATATCTTGATACACTTTTTACTTGATGTAAAAATTTTTTATTTGAAATTATATCCATTACTGAATTGCCAACTGCCATTGCTAATGGATTTCCTCCAAAAGTAGATCCATGAGTTCCTACTGTCATACCTTTGGCAACTTTTTTATTCATCAATACTGCACCAATTGGAAATCCTCCACCAATACCTTTTGCTATTGGCACAATATCTGGTTTAACCTTTGATTCCTCAAATGCAAAAAAATCTCCCGATCTTCCTATGCCGCACTGGACCTCGTCCAATATTAAAAGTATTCGTTTTTTATTACAAATTTTTCTCAATTCTTTTAAACACCAGTTGGGTATTACTTTAATGCCTCCTTCACCCATAATTGTTTCAATCATTATAGCTGCTGTATTTTTTTTAATTTTTTTCTTTAAAGATTGATGATTTCCAAATTCAAAGTGATCAAAGCCACCTGCTTTTGGACCAAATCCCTCTGTCATTTTTTTAGATCCACTTGCATGAATTGCAGCAATTGTTCTTCCATGAAAAGAATTTTTAATACATAAAATTCTATTTTTATTTGGCTCACCAATTGAATAAAAGTATCTTCTAGCTACTTTGATTGCTGCTTCAGTAGCTTCAGCACCACTATTTTGAAACATTACATAATCCGCAAATGTTTTTTTTACTAACTTTTTGGCAAGCTTTTCACCTTCTGGAATTTTAAATGCATTTGAAACATGCCACAATTTTTTAGATTGTGTTCTAACCGCTTTCACTAATTTTGGATGTGTATGACCTAAAGAATTAACAGCTATTCCTTGGACAAAATCTAAATATTTTTTACCATCTGTTGAATATAAAAAACTTCCTTTTCCATATTTAAAAGAAATATTTTTACGATTATAATTTTTTGTTAAATAACTCATAGTTTTTTAAAAGTTTTTATAAATTAAAATTAACAGATACAAGTTATGATTGAATACAGTTAAAAACATTTAATCATTTTTTGTTGATAAGTCTTATATTTTACTTGTTTAAAAAGATCATAAGTCAGTATATTGTTATTTTATAAAAAGATAACACTATATATAGAAATGAGTTGGAACGAAGAAAAAGTAGCAAAATTAAAAGAACTTTGGGGAAAAGGAAGTACAGCTAGTCAAATTGCTGAAATTATTGGTGGCATCAGTAGAAATGCTGTAATTGGCAAGGCTCATAGACTAAATTTATCTGCAAAAATAAAGACTAGGAACTCACCAAAAAATTATGATTTATTAAATTCTAATAAAAAGTTAAGTAATCCTGCGAAGGGTCGGAAAAATAAATTTAAATCTTTAATAATTGAAAAAGATTTTGAACCAGAAAACCCAAAACAACTAGAAGAATTAGATGAAAACTCTTGTAAGTGGCCAATAGGTCACCCAAACGAAAAATCGTTTTATTTTTGTGGAAGATCTTCTCTCAAAGATTTTTCTTATTGTAAATTACATCTTCTTTATGCATACCAACCTAAAGGTAAAAAAGATGATACTATAGAAAAAGAGGAAGAGACGGAATTGATTCAAAAAAAAACTAAATCAGCTTAATATTAATTTAATTTTAATCTCATAAATCCTTAGAATATCTGTCAGTTGAAAACTGACCACCTGTTCTCCACATATAACAATATTTTTTAACTTCATCATCAAAAGTTTTTACACTTTGAATTCCAATATCATTATTAGTTTTATATCTTCCTGATTTAATATTATCATATTTCAAAAGTTTTAACTGATCAAATGTTAATAGAGGATTTGGTAGTAATTCAAATATTTTTGCAGAATATTTAGCTAAGAAATATGGAAAAGGAATTAAAATCCTTTTCTTATTAATTAATTTTAATAACCTTTTTAATAATTCTTTAAAAGTGATAACTTCAGGACCCACACATTCTATAATATTTGACTGTATTTTTTTTGAAATAACATGATGAATAATATTTGTTAAATCTGAGCAATGTATTGGTGAAAATTTAGTATCTCCATTGTAGTAAAGAGGAAAAATTGGCAACCTATTGAGTAAAGTCATAAAATTTGTTGTAAAATTATCATCTACAGAATAGACAACGGATGGCCTAAGAATAGTCGCTAAAGGGAAATTTTTTAATATATTTTTTTCTCCTTCAAGTTTACTCTGAGCATAATTACTATCAGTTGCATCATTAATTCCTAATGCCGATAGATGAATAAAATGTTCTAAGTTATATTCTTTACAAAGTCTTGCTAATAAAGTTGGAAAAATCACATGAATATTTTTAAATGTATTTCCTCTCTTTTTTTCAAATAAAATACCAATAAGATTTATACATATATCATTCTTTTTTAATAAGCTTCTAATCTTACTTTCCTCAAAAACACTTGCCTCAACTATTTCCAAATAACCTGCGTTTGCTTGAGTTTTTATGACATAACTTTTTTGGTGAATGTTTCTTGTAACTACAGTTACTCTATAGTTATTTTTTGTAAGTTTTCTTATTAAGTTACGACCAATTTGCCCGCTACCGCCAAAAATTAGACAATTTTTTGGTTTCATATATATATAATTATAAAATGAGCATTAATATTAAACTTCACAAAAATGACTTACCAGATGATTTAGAATTAGGCAATGTAATAGCGGTAGATGGAGAGTTTATGGGTCTAAATGTCAGTCGCGACCCATTATGCTTAATTCAAATATCATCAGGAAATTCTGATGCACATATTGTTCAATTTGATAGAAAAAACTACCACTCACCAAATTTAGTAAAATTATTAAACGATCAGAACATTACCAAGATATTTCATTATGGTAGAGCTGATTTAGCTCATATTAAATATTACCTCAAAACAGAAACTAATAATGTACTTGATACTAAAATTGCATCAAAATTAGCAAGATCCTACTCTGATCAACATTCCTTAAAGGTCTTAATAAAAGAATTTATTAATATAGATATAAGTAAGCAATTCCAAAATTCTGACTTTGGAGGAGAATTATCCCCAGCACAAATAAAGTATTGTGCTAATGATGTAATTTATTTACATAAAATTCATAACGAATTAAACAAAATCTTAGAAAGAGAAAATAGAGTAAATCTCTATAAAGATTGTTTAAAATTTTTAAAAACTAGAGTTGAGCTAGATTTGGCAATGTTTAAGGAAGATATTTGGTCACATTAATGAAAAAAAAAAAATTTATCTCAGTTGCTAATGATGTTATTAATCTAGAAATTAAAGCTTTACAAAAACTCAAAAAAAATATTAATGAATCGTTTAACAAAGCTGTTATTCAGATTTCTAAATGTCAATCTAAAGTAATTTTATGTGGAGTAGGAAAGAGTGGCCTAATCGCCTCAAAGATTGCAGCTACTCTATCTTCGGTTGGTACTCCTTCTTTTAATCTATCTGCTAGTGACTCTTCTCATGGAGATCTTGGCAGTATTACAAAGAAAGATATCTTAATTATTATTAGCAATTCAGGTCAAACCAATGAGCTAAAAAATATAATTCAATTTGCGAATAGAAATAAAATATTACTTATAGGTATAGTATCAAAAAAAGATTCTATTTTATATAAAGCTTCAGATATTAAACTTCTAATTCCGCATGTAAAAGAGTCTGCTGGCATAGTGCCTACATCTAGTACTGCCATCCAGCTTGCACTTGGAGATGCGCTTGCGATAGCATCAATGAAATATAAAAATTTTGATAAACTTGATTTTAAAAAGTTACACCCTGCTGGAAATCTTGCAGAACAACTTAAAACAGTTGAGGATATAATGCTTACTGGAAACAAAATTCCTTTTGTTCATGAAAATTTAAAAATGAAAAAAGCATTAAAAATACTAAGTGATAAAAAATTAGGTTTTTTAATAGTACAAAACAAAAAAAAGAAAACGTTAGGTATTATTACCGATGGTCAAGTAAGAAGATTTAATCAGAAAAGCTTGAGCTTACACCTAATGAATGTAAAAGCGATAATGACCAAAAATCCTATAAGTGTTGATAAAGATATTTTAGCTGCAAAAGCTCTTTCAATAATGAATAATAAAAAAATTACTTCATTGTGTGTACATGACAAAAAAAATAGTTTTAAAACAATAGGAGTTGTTCATATTCATAATATCTTACATAATAATATTTCTTAAATGAAAACAAAAATAATAAGAGTTATTTTTGTTATTCTTTTTTTAATTACATTAATTTTTTTATACCTAAAAAGTGTAAAAAAAGAAGAAGCTAGTATAGAAATAATTACTAAAAATGAGGATTTAACTTACAACTCAAATATTTTAAATGACGTTAACTATACCTCAAAGGATGCTGACGGAAATGAATATTTTATAGAGGCCTTAAAAGGTGAGATAGATTTTTCTAATAATAATATTATCTATTTAACAAATGTGTCAGCATTAATTAAACTTAATGACTCAAAAAATATTAAAATTAACTCTGAGTTTGGCAAGTATAATACAATTAATAATGATACAATTTTTTCAAAAGATGTAATAGTTAAATATTTAGAAAATAAAATTACTAGTGATTATCTTGATTTTTCAATAAAAAGAAATTCTATGATTATCTCTCGAAATGTAGTTTATACAAATTTAGAAAATATTTTAAAAGCAGATGTAGTTGAGGTTGATATCAAAACAAAAGATACAAAAATTTATATGTATGAGAATGATAAAAAAGTTAATGTAAAAAATAATAAATAATATGGCTATAATTAAAAAATTTAGGATAAAATCTTTTAAAAAAAAAAATTCCTTAATTGAATTTAAAAATGTTTCTCTCTCTTATGGAAATCGATTGATACTAGATAATATTAGTTTTAATATTAGTGAAGGACAAATATTTGGTATACTAGGTCCAAACGGTGTTGGAAAATCAACAATATTTAATTTAATAACTGGTATCATAAATCCAAAAAGTGGTAAAATTAAAATCGCAGAGGAAGACGTAACAGATTTACCTATTTATTTAAGAACTAAAAAAATTCAAAGTTGGTTATATGCCTCAATATGGAGGATATTTTAATGATTTAACTTTACATGATAACTTAAGAGCGATTAGTGAAATTGTAATAGATAATAGAGCATATAGAGTTGAAAGAATAAATTATTTAATATCTAAATTTGAGCTTGATCATTTAAAAGATATAAAAGCAAAATTCTTATCAGGTGGCCAAAAAAAGAAATTGGTAATTGCATTGTCACTTTTAAGTGAGCCAAAAGTTTTACTTTTAGATGAATGTTTTGCAGCACTAGATGTATTAACAATAAAAATGCTTCAAGAGATAATTGTAAATTTACAACAAGAAAGTCAAATAACAATTTGTATATGTGATCATCAAGCTAGAGATCTTTTAGCATGCGTAGATGTTGCAATGATATTGAATAATGGAAAAATTGTTGCTCAAGATACTCCATCTAATTTAGTAAAAAATATAAATGCTAAAAATGCATATTTTGGTGAAAGTTTTAAATTTAATTAATCAAAAATGCCAAATCTAAAAATTTTTAAAAGTAAAATTAAAAAATTTGAAAAAACAATTACTGTGAGTGGTGACAAAAGTATTAGCATCAGATGGGTTCTTTTATCATCAATTGCAAATGGTGTTTCAGAAGCAAAAAATTTATTAATGTCGGAAGATGTTATGGCAGCTATCAATGCGATCAAAAAATTAGGAATTAAAGTTAAAGTTCACAAAAATTCATGTAAAATTTACGGAAAAGGCATAAACGGATATAGATATAAAAAGAACCTTATAATTAATGCAAAAAATTCTGGTACACTTGGTAGACTAATTCTTGGTCTTTTAATAAATTCAACTAAGCCTATTAAATTAATTGGTGATAAAAGTTTATCTAAAAGAGATTTTAAGAGAATTTCAAATCCTCTAAGTAAGTTTGGTGCTAGTTTTAAATTAAATAACAAAAAAAATTTGCCACTTATTATTAATGGTTCTTCAAAATTGAAGCCAATTAAATACTTTGAGAATAGAGGATCTGCTCAATGTAAAAGTGCGGTAATATTTGCTGCTTTGAGAACTGACGGCACAACTACTATCAAGGCAAAAAAATCAAGAAATCATACTGAATTGTTATGCAAACATCTTAACCTGCCTTTATCAATTAAAAGTAATAAATCTTTTGACTTAATAAAGATTAATAAAATTGAAAATATAAAAAGATTTAATTACAAGATTCCTTCTGATATTAGCTCAAGTGCATTCTTCATTGCTTTAACTGCACTTAACAAAAATTCAGAACTTACAATTAAAAATGTAAATATAAATCCCTCAAGAATTGGAATAATCAAAATACTAAGAAAAATGGGTGTGCAAATTTTATTCAAAAATAAAAGAATTTATAAAGGTGAACAAAACGCAGATATCCAAGTAAGAAGTCCTAAAAAATTAAGACCTATTAATTGCCCATCAAAATTAACAAGTGAGGCAATTGATGAGTTCTTGGTTATTTTTTTAGTTGCTGCAAAAGCACAAGGAAATTCTTACTTTAAAAATTTAGCTGAATTGAATCAAAAAGAAAGTCCTAGATTAATCTGGGCAGAAAAAATACTCAAAAAAATGGGGATTAAAACAATTACAACAAAGAATTCTATTAAAATTTTTGGAAATCCAAATCTAGAATTAAAGAATAAAATTGAAATTAAGAATTATTTTAAAGATCACAGAGTTTTTATGACCAGTGTTATTGCATCACTATCTTTTGGAGGGAGATGGTATATTCATGATAAAGATTCTATTAATACATCTTTTCCAACATTTTTGGATATAATCGAAAAAATTAATAAATGAAAAAAACAAAAAAATTTTTAAAAATTGCAATAGACTCCCCTGCTGCTGCTGGTGCTGGAACTTTAGCTAAATCCATATCAAAACACTATAACTTATATTATCTCGATACTGGTAAAATTTACAGAATGATTGCTTATTTAAAAATAAAATTTCCAAAAAAATTTAATCAAAATTTTTTAAAGAAAAAAATTAGTTTAATTAAAGTTAAAAATCTTTCAAACAAAAATTTACTTTCAGATGAAGTTGGAACAGAAGCATCAATAATTTCAAAAAATAAGAATATAAGAAAACTAGTTCATTCTTTTCAAGTCAATTGTGCTTATAATCCTCCTAAAAATTTTAATGGGTCTTGCTTGGACGGAAGAGATATAACATATAAGATTGTCCCTGATGCTGATTTCAAATTTTTTATAACTGCAAACCTAAAAACTAGAGCTCACAGAAGATATAAAGAGCTTAAAAAGATAAATAAAAAGATTTTATATAAAAATGTGCTTAAAAGTATTAAAAAACGTGATAAAAGTGACTTTAATAGAAAAATATCGCCATTAAAGAAAACAAAAGATTCAGTATTGCTAAATACAACGAAACTTAATAAAAGAGCCTGTTTTTTAAAAATAAAAAAAATTATAGACAGAAAATTAAAAACTTAATGGAAATTTATAAAGACTTATCAAATCCAGCCTCCAAAGAATTCGAAAAATTACTTAATAGCCAACTTTCTAAAATACAAATAGAAGAAGGTAAAATCATAGAGGGTAAGATTAACAAAATTACGGAAAAATTTGTATTTTTATTTGTTGAAGGATTGAAAAGTGAGCCTGTTTTAGACATTAATGAATTAAAAAGTATGGGTTTAAACGATAAGTTAAAAGTTGGTGAAACAATTTCAGTTTTGTTGGAAAAAATTGAAGACAAAAATGGTGAAGTCTTAGTATCAGCGAGTAAGGCTCAAAAAATTAAAGGTTGGGACAAACTAGTTGAGGCTTATGAAAAAAATGAACCTATAATGGGCAAAATTACCTCAAAATGTAAGGGAGGTTGTATAGTCGAACATATAGACACTGGATCTTTAATGTTTTTACCTGGTTCACAAATTAGTGATAAGCCTCTTAAAGACATAAGTCATTTAATAAATGAACCTCAAAAATTTGCTCTAATTAAATTGGATAAAGTAAGAGGTAATGCTTGCGTATCCAGACGTGAAATTATTTCATCTTTCAAAAAAGAGGATAAAGCAAAAATAATCGATAAATATAAGGTAGGTGATATTATTAAAGGAGCTGAAGTAAAAGGTTATAGTTCTTTTGGATGTTTCTTTAATGTTAATGGTGAATTAGATGTATTAGTTCATTTACAAGAAATTTCTTATTCAAGAGTGAATCATCCAGATGAAATATTTAATATAGGTGAAAGACATGATCTAAAAGTAATAACTGTTGACAAAGAAAAATTACAAGTTGGGTGCTCAATAAAACAACTTTCACCAGATCCATTTGAACATATTGAAAACTATGAGTTGAATAAAATCTATAAAGTTAAAGTTGTAAAATTGATGGACTTTGGAGCATTTTGTGAATTAGAGCCAGGTCTAACAACTCTTCTGCACTCAAGCGAACTAAGCTGGACAAGAAAGAGTATATCTGCAAAGAAAATGTTTAAAGTTGGAGACGAGATTGATTGTATAATTACTGAAATTGATAAGGACAAACGACGAGTTGCTATTAGTCATAAATTAACACAAGAAAATCCGTATACAACATTCGAAAAAAAGTTTTCTATTGGAGATGTTATTAACAGTGAAGTAGTAAATAAGAATGAGTATTCTCTATTTGTAAAAATTGAGGATTTGGATATTGATATGTTTTTACATTGTAATGATTTAACTTATTTAAATAATGGCGAAGAAGAACTAACAAAATACAAAAAAGGCGATAAAATTGACGTAAAAATCCTTGAAATCAAAGCTAGCGAGCAAAAAGTAAGAGTTGGTTTAAAACAAACTCAACCTGATCCATTTGATTGGTTTAAAGATAAAAAGAAAAATCAAACCATAACTGTAAAAGTAATATCTACTGACAACAAGGGTCTGATAGTTAGACCTGATGGTTGTGAAATGGATTTTCAAATTAAAAAATCAGCTATTGCAATTAATGCTGCAGATGCACGCCCAGGTAGATGGACAGGTGGTGAAAAACTAGATTGTGCAATTTCTGACTTAGATTTTGATAAAAGAAAAGCAGTATTAAGCATAAAACTTCTTGAAGAAATTGAAAAAAAAGAGGCCTTAGATAAATATGGATCTGAAGGATCTGGTAAAAATCTTCCTTTTTCATCACTTTCAGAAGATTTAAAAAAAAAAGAAAAAGACAAAGAATAATAAAGACTAAAATTGGCTATTGTAAAATCTAATCTTTTAAAACAATTATCAAATAATTACCCTAATTTTTTAAAGAAAGATCTTGAAAAATTTACAAATATAATTTTAATTGAAATCAAAAAATCACTGAGGAGAGGCGATAGAGTAGAATTAAGAGGATTTGGAGTATTTTCTACTAAAATTCAAAAGGCAAGAATTTCAAGAAACCCAAAAACAGGTGAAAAAGTCAATACACCTCAAAAAAAAACAATTCACTTTAAAATGTCAAAAGACTTGTTTAAAAAATTAAACGATGAAGAAGAATAAAATATTCATAGCTTGTGACAGCACAAATATTCCAAGAATTAAAGAAATATTAAAAAAAATCAAAAACATCTAAATTAAAGATAGGTTACAAGTTTGGTTTAGAATTTTTAAATTCCAAAAACGGAAGGAAATTTGTTTCACAATTTAAAAATCAAATAACTTTTGGAGATTATAAATTTTCAGATATCCCAAATACTTGTGCTTCAGCTATAAAAGCAATTAAGGATCTTAAATTTAATTATTGCACTATGCACATTAGTTCAGGATTAGAAGCATTAAAAGCTGCTAAAAAAGTTTCTGGTAGAACTAAATTAGTAGGAGTTACAATTCTAACATCATTAGACCATAAAGCTCTTAATGAAATTGGATTTAATAAAGATGTTAAAAAATTAGTTTACCAACAAGCTAAATTGGCAAATAAAGCGAAATTAGATGCAATAGTTTGTAGCGCACAAGAAGTTAAAATAGTTAGAAAAGTATTTAAGAAAGAAATTATTACACCTGGAATAAGATTTAATTCAAAATTAAACGATCAAAAAAGAGTCTTAACTCCTAAACAGGCATATAAAAATGGAAGTGATTGGCTTGTGATTGGAAGACCAATTACTAAAGGCAATATTAAAAATAACATTCAAGCATTAATTAATCATTTAAACTAATGAAAGGTTCTAAGATTTGTGGGATCTCAGATCTTGATACTCTTAATTTTATAATTAATCATCATTATCCACCCCAATTTATAGGTTTTATTTGTAATTATAAAAAAAGCTCAAGGTATGTTGAAGTTGAAAAGCTAAATGAGCTATTGGCAATAGATAAAAAAAATTCTTATTTTGTAGCTGTGCTTGTAAAACCCAACAAAGAAATTTTAGAGAAAATTAAATATCTCCCCTTTGATTATTATCAATTATATGACTGTACACCTGAAGAAATAAAAGAAATTAAAAAAAGATATAATAAAAAAATTATTACTGCTTTAACAGTAAAAACTGAAAATGATGTTAAAAAATACAATTTATTTTCTGAGGTAACTGATATTTATTTATTTGATAGTAAGGGCTACGAAAAAAGTATGGCTTTTGATCATAAGCTTATTCAAAAAATAAAGATTAACAAACCATTAATGCTAGCTGGAAACATACAAATAAACGATAATCTTGAAAATTATAAAAAAATAGCAGATATTATAGATATATCTGGGGGTCTAGAAACTTCTGGGGTAAAAGATAAATCCAAAATAGATATATTTTTAAATAAGATTAAACAGGTGCACAATGAAACTTAAAAGGGGAATTCCATTAATTGATCAGCATGATCAACACGGTTTTTGGGGTGGTAAATTTGGAGGTAGTTTTATTCCTGAGACTTTAAAAAAACCAGTAGAAGATTTAACAAACGAATTTAAAAAACTAAGAAAAGATAAAAAATTTATTAAAAAAAGAGATCATTATTTCAAAAACTATATTGGAGCTCCAACCTCATTTTTAAAACTTGATAATTTAACTAATCAATTAGGTGGTGCTCAAATTTGGGCAAAAGTTGTCTCAGAAGCTAATGGAGGTGCACATAAAATATATAATGCAACTGTTCATGCTCTAATTTGTAAAGCGATGGGTAAAAAATACATAGTTGGAGACACTGGAGCAGGTTATGCAGGAAAAATGCTAAGTATGGCAGCTAAAAAATTTGGCCTTAAGTGCAAAATATTCATGGGTGCGAAAGATATTAAAAGACAAAAACCTAACTGCGATGCAATGAAAAAGAATGGAGCTGAAATAGTTCCAGTTTACTCTGGAAGTCAAACGTTAGTTGATGCTGTAAGTGAATGTATGAGATACTGGGTATCAAATTGTGATAACACTCACATGTGTGTTGGAAGCACTGTTGGTCCAAATATATTTGTTAAAATCTGTGGCTGGAGCACAGCACAAATTTCTAGAGAATTAAAAGTACAATTAAAATCAGAGTTCAAAAAAATACCAAATAAAATAAAATTAATTAATTGTGTTGGGGGCGGAAGTTCAGCATATGGATTTTGGAGCGAGTTTATTGACTATGATAAAAAACAGATTGAATTAATTGGTGTTGAGGCAGGTGGGCCTAAAAATTCAAAACTACATGCGGCCCCATTGAGCCAGAAAACTAAAATTGGAATATTACATGGAGCAGCATCTTATGTATGTCAAAATAAAGAGGGACAAATAAATGAGACTGAGTCTATAAGTGCTGGACTAGATTATCCTGGTGTAAGTCCTATGCACTGTTTTTTAAAGGACACTAAAAGAGCAAGATATACATATGCAACAGATGAAGAAGCATTAAATGCGCATCAAATGGTTACTAAATTTGAAAATTTAAATCCCAGCTTAGAACCAAGTCATGCATTCGCAGAAGCAATTAAAATTGCTCCTAGATTAAGTAAAGATACAATCATAATTGTGAATTCATGCGGGGATGCAAAAAAAGATCGAGATATTTTAAGAGAAAGATTGGGTAAAAGATAATGGCTTCTTTATTAAGTCAAGCATTTAAAAATTCAAAAAGTGAAAATAGACCTGCCCTACTTACGTATACTGTTGCAGGTGATAACACTAAAAAGAAATCATTAGAGATACTTAAATCAATTTCTAATTATGCAGATATCTGTGAACTAGGATTTCCTCATAACACGCCAATTGCAGATGGAGGCCAAATTCAAACCAGTGCATACCGTGCAATTAAAAATGGGATTAAAATCAATGATGTTTTTTCAATAGTAAAAGATTTTAAAAAATCAAAAAAAACTAAACCAATTATTTTGATGGGTTATTATAATATGATCTATCAATATAATGAAAATAAATTTATAGATAGATGTAAAAATGTAAAAGTAGATGGTTTAATTGTGGTCGACTTACCCTATCCTGAAAATAAAAAATTTGCAGCTAAATGCAAAAATAGAGGAATTAACTTTATACAATTAGTTTCTCCAACCACATCTTCAGTAAGATTGAAAAAAATCATCAAAAACTCTCATGATATGATTTATTATATAAGTATGCTTTCGACTACCGGAGGAAAGCTAAAGGTTTCTCCTAAAAAAATACTTCATAGATACAGCAAAATTAAAAATCAAAATAAATCTAAAAATGTTGTCATTGGATTCGGAATTACAGAAAAAACAATAAAATCTCTTAAAAAAGCTGATGGATTGGTAGTTGGAAGTGCAATTTGCAAAGAAATATCAAACTCTATTAGAAGAAGACAAAATCCTGTCACAAATGTTACTAATATCGTGAGGAGATTAAAAGATAAAATTAAATGAACTGGATTACGAAAATAATTAAAGCAGGTGAAAAAATTAAAACTGCTTTTCATGAAAGAGTATCAAAAGAAGATATGGCAAAAAGTAATTGGACTTCTTGTTGTAAAGGGCCAATTTTAAAAAAAGATCTGGAACAAAATCTATGGGTTTGTCCTGATTGTAATAAACATCATAGAATTAAACCTAAGCAAAGATTTGATATTTTATTTGGTAAAAATAATTATGAGGTATTTAAAACTCCCATCCCAAAAGATGACCCTTTAAATTGGACTGACTCTAAATCATACAAAGATAGATTAAAAAGTGCTCGTAAAAAAACTGGAATGGAATGTGGAATGATAGTTGCATGCGGAACAATAAATAATATTAAAATCACTGCTGTTGCATCTGATTTTGATTTTTTAGGTGCATCTATGGCAGCTGCAGAAGGTGAGGCCTTTTTATATGGGATTCAATATGCAATAGAAAATCGAACTCCTTTTTTGTGTATCAGTGCTGGTGGAGGGATGAGAATGATGGAAAGTTTAATTTCATTATCTCAAATGACCAGAACAACCCTTGCAATTAATGAACTAAAGAAAAATGGGTTACCTTATTTAGTATGTATAACAGATCCAACAGCAGGTGGTATTACAGCTTCTTATGCAATGTTAGGGGATATTAACATAGCAGAACCTGGTGCATTAATAGCCTTTGCTGGTGCTAGAGTTATTCAAGGTACAGTTAAGGAAGAATTGCCTGAAGGATTTCAAAAAAGTGAATATGTTGAAAAAACAGGCTTTGTTGATTTAATTGTTGAACGAAAAGATCTTGCATCAAAAATAGGAACTTTATTATCAATATTGTTAAAACAAAATTCTGTTATAAGTTCTGAACAAAATGAAACTTCAGAAGATAGTCAGTCGCTTACAAAAGCTGCATCCTAAAGAAATAGATCTAAGTTTAGATCGTATTCAAAATCTCTGTAAAAGATTAGGAAACCCTCAAGATAAACTTAAAGCAATTTCTATTGTTGGTACAAATGGAAAGTATTCAACAATCCAAGCAATGTTTGCTATTTTAAAAGAAGCAAATATCAAATGTAATATCTACACTAGTCCTCATATCAAAAATATTAATGAAAGGTTTGTATTTAATAATAAAGAACTAAATGATGAAGAGTTAGCAAGTTTATTTGAAGAAATTGAAAGTGCTAATAATAATGAACCAATTACTTTTTTTGAGATATTAACTGCAGCTTATTTTTTAAAAGCCTCTCAATATCAAGATAATATAAATTTAATAGAAACTGGCTTATTTCATAGGTTTGATGCTACAAATATCCTTAAAACTAATCGAGCTAGCATTGTAACTTCAATTGGTCTTGATCATTTAGATTGGCTACCTGCAAATGAACAAACTGTTGAAAAAATTATATATGAGAAAACTTCAGCTCTCTTAGATTCAAATATTATAGTTGCAAAACAAAGTTCTAAAGAAATTACAGATAGTATAAAAAAAACAATCTCCAATAATAATTCAAATAAGTTTTTTCATAATGAAAATTATAGTTTTACAATTAAAGAAAATGATTTCTTTTATTATGAGGATCAATTGGGTGGAATAAAATTACCAATGCCAAATGTTAAAGGTCAATTTCAATTAGAAAACATCTCAACTGCTGTTGCAACGTTAAGAACCATAAAAGATTTTCGTATTAAAGATGAACATATCCAACAAGGAATTACTAAAATAGACAGTATTGCAAGATTGCAAGAAATTAAATCTGGTAAACTAAAAGAACTTGCAAAAGAACATCAACTTTTTGTTGATGGCTCTCATAATCCTTTAGGGGCAAAAGTATTAAATGAATATTTAGAAAGTTTAAATTGTAAAAAACATATCATCTTAGGAATGATGGCTAATAAAGATCATAATGAGTATATGAGTTACTTTAAGGATGTTAAAACCCTGACCACAATAGATATCCCTAATCAACCAAACTCAATTAAAGGAAAAGAGCTAAAAGATAAACTAAATAACTTCACAAATATCAAATATAAAGAAAGTATATATGAAGCAATCACATCAATTCCATTAAAGGATAACGATATTGTACTTATAACTGGATCTCTTTATCTTGCAGGGGAAGTATTAAATTTAAATTAGATATTTTTATCTAAAAACTCTTTCATGTGGCTTTCAGGAACTCCACCAACTTTTCTATCTACCTCAACACCTTTTTTGTAGATTATTACAGTGGGCACACCCCTTATACCAGCAGCTGACCCAGTGTTAATCCCACCATCTTCGATATCTGCATAATAAAAACCAGCTTTTTCTTTATATTCATCAGCTAGCTTATCCATGACAGGTTTTAAAGCTTTGCAAGGTCCGCACCAAGCAGCACTAAACTGGATTACTGAAACTTCTTCATTTTTAATTTTATTATCAAAATCTTCGTCTTTAAAATTAATTAGCATAAGTCTGATATAGTTGATTCAATTGATTATTCAATGGGCAAAAGTATGTTTTTTTAATTTATTAAATTATGCGTCAGAATACTTTTGCTCTAAATTCATCACATATTCATTAATTCCATCTAAAAATTTGAGCTTTTCATCAACATTTTTGAATGAAAACATCTTGTCTTCATTTTCTCTAATCTCGTCACACTCTGAATAAAAAGCAGAAACTGTCCACCATTTTTCCTTGTTGGTGCTTAATATTCTTGAGGCAATACGACGTTTAATTTTTTTATGAATTTCTCTAGGTAAAACTTCAGGTGCCTCATTAAATATAAGGCCATGGCCAAATGTAACCAATCTTTCATCTTCAAATTTATCTAGTAGGGCAAATTTATCTTTCCAGTCTCCTGTATGAAATTTGGGAAATAAAGCCTGATCTTTAGCTGACGTAAACCCTCCTGCATAAATTGATTCTTCTGGTTCTAAATCAACTTGTGATGATGTTTCCATTTTTTCCTCAGCTGCTTCTCTTAAGATATTTGAGATATCTTTTGAAAATTTTTCATTTTTTTTCATAAGTTCAGCTCTTTTATTCAGTAAATTTTCACCAATCTTTTTATATGGATCTACATTTAAACCATAACTTTTATCTAGAATAATAGGAGATTTATTAGCTTTGATAGATTTATAAAAACGAGGAGATTTTTTCATTTCTTTTTTAAGATCCTCATAACTAAGTTTTTGAAGCTCTTCAATATTTGCAGATAGATTAACTGCCAATCCCCACTTATAAACTTCATGAAAACATGATTTTGGATTTAAAGGTGAAACTAAAAATAAATAATTTTTACCAAAAAAGTTTTCATTAATAGTAAACATTTTTTCTTGTTGAATAATATTCTCAACAACAACTTTACTTTTTGTTTTTAAATATTCTTGCCATAAATCAGGTTGTTTATCTTTTAATAATCCTAAAATAT
>CACKKY010000008.1 GCA_902600855.1 uncultured Pelagibacteraceae bacterium
CCTATATTAGTAGGAAACTCAAGAAAAAAATTTATAAAAGAAATTTCTAAAAAAAATGAAAGCAAATCTAGAATTGGTGGTACGATGAGTTCATCAATTTATTTAATGATGCAAGGAGTTCAAATTTTGAGAATTCATGATGTAAATGAATTAATACAAGGTATTAAAGTTTTTAAAGAAATAATAAATAAGTAATGTCAAAAAAATATTTTGGTACAGATGGTATAAGAGGTGCGATTAATAGCAAGAATATAAATGGCGATATGTTCTTTAAATTTGGACTAGCAAGTGGAACATATTTTAAATCTCAAAAAAAAAGAAAACAGATAGCAATTATTGCTAAGGATACGAGATTATCTGGCTATACATTAGAACCTGCTCTCGTATCTGGCCTAACTTCAGCAGGCATGCACGTTTATACACTAGGACCGCTCCCCACAAATGGTTTGGCAATGTTAACGAAAGAGTTGAAAGCTAATATGGGTATAATGATAACTGCTTCACATAATCCACATTTTGATAATGGTTTAAAATTATTTGGTCCAGATGGCATGAAACTGTCAGATAAAATTGAGAAGAATATTGAAAAACTTATTGATAAAAAAATTGCAAATAACCTTTCTAAACCTGAAAAATTAGGAAGAGTAAAGCGTTTAGAAACTGGTACTAAAAAATATATAAAAATTTTAAAGAGAAATTTTAATAAAGAATTTAATTTAAGGGGATTAAGGATTGTAATTGATTGTGCAAATGGAGCAGGATACAAGGCTGGACCTGAATTATTAAAGTCTTTAGGAGCCAAAGTAATCGCAATAGGTATAAAACCTAATGGTTTAAATATTAATAAAAATTGTGGTTCGACTTTCCCAAATAAAATTAGGTTAGCTGTAAAAAAATATAAAGCACATATAGGTATTTCATTAGATGGAGATGCAGATAGAATTATAATGTGTGATGAAAACAGTAATATAATTGATGGAGATCAGATCATAGCAGCTTTAGCTATTAGATGGAAAAATAAAAAAATGTTAAAGGGTGGTGTGATTGGAACTTTAATGTCTAATTATGGTTTAGAAAAATATTTTAAATCTAATGATATAAAATTTATAAGAGCAAATGTTGGTGATAGATATGTTAAAGAAAAAATGCAGAAATATAAATTTAATTTAGGTGGAGAACAGTCTGGTCATATAATTTTAGGTAAATTTGCTACAACAGGTGATGGTTTATTGGTTGCATTAGAAGCATTGTTTGCTCTGAGAAAAGGAAAAAAAACTAGTGAATTTTTTCAAAAATTTAAAAAAACACCTCAAATTTTAGAAAATATACAAGTAAAAAATAGAAATATAATAAATAAACCAGAAGTAAAAAAAACCATCAAAATAGCAGAAAAATTAATCAGAGGACAAGGAAGAATTTTAGTTAGAAAATCTGGCACAGAATCAAAAATAAGAGTAATGGGTGAAAGTGAAAATAAATCTCTTCTTTTAAAATGTGTAAATATCATTACAAAAAAAATAAACTAGTTTGAAACCAAAATCAAAAATACTAATTATTGCAGGTTCTGACTCTTCAGGGGGTGCTGGTATTCAAGCTGATATTAAAACCATCACAACTTTGGGCTCATATGCAATGACTGCTATAACAGCTGTTACAACACAAAATACATTAGGTGTAAAATCAATAGTCGGTATAAATAATAAAGAAATTTTTAATCAAATCGTATTTAGCTCTAAAGATATTAAGCCTGATGCAATAAAAATTGGTATGTTACATTCTTCAGAGGTAATTAAATCGGTTTTAAAAGCTTTAGATATAATTAAAATTAAAAAAATTATTTTAGATCCAGTAATGGTTGCTAAAGGTGGAGCTAAATTAATTGATTATGAAGCAATACGTTTACTTAAATTAAAAATGATTAAAAAATCATTTCTTATCACACCTAATATACCTGAAGCTGAAATTTTAACGAATACAAAAATTTTAACAATTGAAGACATGATATTTGCTGCAAATAAATTAATTCAATTTGGATCTAAAAATGTTCTTATTAAGGGAGGTCATCTAAAAGAAAAATCTGTTAAGGATGTATTTGTGAATAAGGAAGATATTAAAGTTTTTTCTAGCAAAAGATATCTAACTAAAAATACGCATGGAACAGGATGTACATTATCTAGTGCAATTTCAACTTTTTTATCATGTGGAAAAACTGTAAAGAAATCTTGTGAGCTAGGTATTAAGTATGTAAATTCAGCTATAAAATCAAACCCAAATTATGGAAAAGGTCATGGCCCAATTAATCATCTTAATTCTGTGGAAATAAATAAAAAATTTAGATAATGAAAAATATTGTTGTTGTTGGTTCTCAATGGGGAGATGAGGGAAAGGGAAAAATAGTAGATTGGTTATCAGAACAAGCAGATGTTGTTATTAGATTTCAGGGTGGCCATAATGCAGGCCATACTTTAGTTATTGAGGGAGTAACATATAAATTAAGACTACTTCCATCAGGAATAGTAAGAAAAGGAAAAATATCAATTATAGGCAATGGCGTTGTAATAGATCCATGGGCATTGTTAGATGAGATAGATGAGATTAAATCAAAAGGTGTAGATGTTAATGTAAATAATTTTATAATTTCAGAATCAGCAAATTTAATCTTACCATTTCATAGAGAAATGGATGAAATAAGAGAAGATGCTGCTGGAACAAGCAAAATAGGCACTACAAGAAGAGGAATTGGTCCTGCTTATGAAGATAAGATAGGTAGAAGATCAATAAGAGTAATGGATTTAAGATCAGAAAAAAATTTAGATCAAAGACTTGAGTCTGTACTTATACATCATAATGCAATTAGAAAAGGACTCGGAAAAAAGATTTACGAAAAAGATCAACTAAAAGATGATTTGCTAAAAATAGCTCCAAAAATATTGGAATTTTCACAACCTGTGTGGCTCAAGATTGATGAGTTTAAAAAAAAGAAAAAAAAAATTTTATTTGAAGGTGCGCAAGGCATTTTACTTGATGTTGATCATGGAACTTATCCTTTTGTAACCTCTTCAAATACAGTTGCATCTAGTGCAGCAACAGGAACAGGTTGTGGTCCTAATTCAATAAATTATGTTCTTGGAATTACAAAAGCTTACACAACAAGAGTTGGAGAGGGACCCTTTCCTACGGAGTTAACAGACGAGATTGGAGAATTATTAGGAATTCGAGGAAAAGAGTTCGGCACCGTTACAAGTAGAAAAAGAAGATGTGGATGGTTTGATGGAGTTTTAGTAAGACAAACAATTAAAGTTTCAGGTATAGATGGTATAGCTTTAACGAAATTAGATGTATTAGATGAATGCGATAAAATTAAAATGTGTGTTGAATATGAGCTTGATGGTAAAAAATTAGATTATCTGCCTGCGGCAGTAGAAGACCAACTTAAAATAAAACCAATATATAAAATATTTGAGGGATGGAAGGTTTCTACAAAAGGAATAAAAAATATGGTTGAGCTTCCAGAAAATGCAAAAAAATATATTTTTGCTGTAGAAGATTTTATTGGCGCTAAAGTCACTAGTATTTCAACAAGTCCAGAAAGAGATGATACAATTTTATTAGAAAATCCTTTTGATATTTAATTTACAGGCAACAAATTTTTAGATTTGGCTAAAAGAAGCATATGTTTTTGAAGTTTCTCAAAAGCTTTATTTTCAATTTGCCTAACTCTTTCTCTACTTATTTTATATTTTTTACTTAAGTCCTCGAGAGTTGTAGGACTATCATTTAATCTTCTTGAGTACAATATTTCACGCTCCCTATCGTTTAGAATTTTAATGGAATCTTTTAATAAATCTTTTCTACTTTTCATTTCTTCATGTTGTGCAAACTTTAAATCATGATCAAGTTCCTTATCTACCAACCAGTCTTGCCATTCATCACCATCTTCACTAACTTGTGCATTTAAAGAGAATTCTTTTCCAGACAATCTTCTATTCATAGATACAACTTCTTCTTTACTTACGTCAAGTTTGTTTGCAATATGATCAACATGTTCTTGTCTCAAGTCACCTTCTGTTTCAGGTGCAATTTGATTTTTAATTTTTTTTAAATTAAAAAATAGTTTTTTTTGTGCTGTAGTTGTACCAATTTTTACTAAGCTCCACGATCTTAAAATATATTCTTGAATCGAAGCTTTTATCCACCACATCGCGTAAGTAGCTAACCTAAATCCTTTTTCAGGTTCAAATTTTTTTACAGCTTGCATAAGCCCTATATTTCCTTCTGATATCATTTCATTTACAGGCAATCCATATCCTTTGTATCCCATAGCAATTTTAGCAACTAGTCTTAAATGACTCGTCACTAATTTTTCTGCAGCTTTTATATTTCCAGTTGTTTTCCAATTTTTTGCTAACATATACTCTTCTTCTGCAGCTAACATCGGAAATTTTTTAATCTGTTCTAAATATGCAGATAGACCACCCTCATTTGAGAGTGCAGGTAAGTTATTAGATATAGTTGTACTCATGAGTTGTTTTATTTAATTAATTTTTTTAAATTTTCAATAATTTATTCTTTAGTATTTCTAAGCATTTTTAAAATATTATTTAGTTCTTTAGGCAAATTTGATGAAAAAACCATTTCTTTATTAGCTTTAGGATGAAAAAATCCTAGAGTTTTTGCATGCAAAAATTGTCTATTTAATTTTGAAATTGAATTTTGAACAATTGAGTCAACGTTCTTAAGTTTTTTATATTTTTTTTTATATTTGTCATCACCAACAATGCTATTACCTTTGTAATTCATGTGAACTCTAATTTGATGTGTTCTTCCAGTTTCTAATTTACATTCAACCAAACTTAACGTTGGTATTTTTTCATTTTCAAAGATTTCTATTGTTTTATAATTTGTTATAGCTATCTTTCCTTTAGAACGACTAACTTCCATAAGCTGTCTATTCTTAGAACTTCGTGTAATATAAGTTTCAATCTTTCCAAAAGATGGTCTAAGTTTCCCCCATATCAAAAGCTGATACACTCTTTTGATTATATGTTTTCGGAATTGTTTTGATAAGTTTTCATGTGTTTCAATATTTTTTGCTACTACAACTAGACCAGAGGTATTTTTATCAATCCGATGAACAATGCCTGGTCTAAGTTCATCACCAATATTGGACAAAAAATTTTTGTCGTAATGTATTAATGCATTGACAATTGTTTCATTATAATTTCCAGCACCGGGATGCATAATTATTCCAGCTGGTTTATTAATAATCATTAGATCTTTATCCTCAAAAATTATTTCTAATTTGTAATTATATGGTTTTAGAGATATTTTCTCTGGTGAATCAATTTTCAGATTTACTTCATCATCAATCTTAACTTTTTTTGATGGGTTTTTTATAATCTCATTATTCAATTTTAGGTTTTCATTTAAAATCAAATTTTTAATTCTAGTTCTACTAATTAACTTTTCTCTTTTATTTATTAACGTATCTACTCTAAGGTTATTTTCATTTTCGTTAACTATTAAATTAATGATTTTTTTCATACTCTACTATATGAATAACATAAAATATAATTTTTGATAATTTAATCTAAAATAATGGAATATAGAAAAGATATTAACGGGTTAAGAGCTATTGCTATAATCGGAATTATATTATTTCATTTAAATATTAATTATTTTCAAGGTGCAATTATTTGTATTGATATATTTTTTGTCTTGAGTGGATATTTGATAACCTCAGTTATACTAAATAAAGATGATAAATTTGATCTTATTTTATTTTGGATCAATAGAGCAAGAAGAGTACTTCCTCTTCTTTTATTTATTGTTTTTATGTCAGTCCCGTTTGCTCTTTACTATATGGTGCCTGTTAACTTAACAAATTTTTTTCAAAGTGTTTTTCTTACACCATTATTTTTATCAAATATACTCTTTTGGATTGAGAGTGGATATTGGGATTTGCCATCTCAAATGAAACCGTTATTACACACTTGGAGCATTGCTATCGAAGGGCAATTTTATTTTTTATTTCCATTAATTTTTCTCTTAAAAGATAAAAAACAATCTTTATCAATAATTATTATAATTTGGATCTTAAGTTTATCTGTAGCTTTATTTCATGAATCTGAAATTTTAATAGTTCAAACTGATAAATTTCTATCTTTAGCAGATCATTTTATGCCATTTGGAAGATGGTGGGAGTTAATGTCTGGTTCATTTGTAGCTTTTATATTAGGAAAGAAAAATTCCTTAAAAATACAATTAAGTTGGTTTTTTTCTTCTTTAGGATTAATTTTTATATTCATTTCAATAATTTTTTTTAACAATAATTATCTTTTTCCAGGGCCTCTTTCAATAATTCCTGTTCTAGGAACATCATTAGTTTTAATTTTTTCAAATGAAAACCAGTTTGTTTATAGATTTTTAAATTTTAAATTTTTAAATCACATAGGTGAAATTTCTTATAGTTTGTATCTATGGCATTTTCCAATATTAGTTTTTATGAAATATTTTTTTGTACAAAATTTAAATGAATATGCAATCTTATTTGTTATTATCTCAACATACTTATTGTCATTATTTTCATATAATTTAATTGAAAAACCTTTCTATAAAAAAAAAATTTTATCTAATAGAAATTTTTTATTATCTATTTTATTTTTAATCTTAATATTATGTACATCTGCTTATTATTTAAATGATAATAAATTAACATATTCAAGATTAGCTAGTAAAAATGAGAATATTAAAAAAGAATTTCCACAATATAACTTTGGTCAAACAGAGGAAATAAACGTTAAGATAGAAAATAACTTTTCCAAAGATATTGATAAAATTAAAATTTTAATTGTAGGTGACTCTCATGGCAGAGATTTAACTAGGACTTTAATGTCTAATAAAGAGAATCTTAAAGATCATGAGTTTAGTTTTATAAGAACACAAACTCTTGAGGCTTATGAGAACAATTCTTTAATCGATATTAATGAAAAAGTTAAGATTGATAACGCAAATATTATATTTTTATCAAGACAATTCACTAGTGAAAAAAATCAAATTAGAAAAATTAAAAAATTAGTAAAATTTGTAAAAGGTTTAAATAAAAGATTTGTTATTATTGGATCAGCTCCAGAATTTTATACTAGTGAGGGTGATTTGCTTTTAACCTATTTAATAGAAAGTGAAAAAAATAAGGATTCTTTAAAAAAAGATGAGTACTCAAATGTCAATCAGTACTTTTATTCTAAAATTAAATCCTATCTATTTGATACAAATAAAAAATTGAAAAAAATTGCAAAAGATATGGATGTATACTATTTAGATAGATTTGAATTTACTTGTAGATTAGAAAAAAATATGTGCTGGGCCCTTGATGAAAATGGTAATAGAAATTTTTTGGATTATTCTCATTTTACATCACATGGAGTAAAATTTTTTGGTAAACAAATTAATAAATTAGGATGGCTTAAAAAAGTAACGAATTTAAATAATTTTTAAAACTATTTTTTTAAAGATTATTTAAAAGTAAATAATTTTAGTATATTGTACTAGAATGCGCTTGTAGCTCAACTGGATAGAGCGCCTGACTTCGGATCAGGAGGTTCTGGGTTCGACTCCTAGCAGGCGCACCAATTTATTCTCCAATATTGATTAAAGTCCCTTTGTCCCTAGCTTTATCAAAAGAATAATAGAATACTAATATTGCGATAATGAGATATAAGGCATTTAAATAAAATGCTTGAATAATATTTTCATAGTCAACAAACCCATTTACTAATATATTCCTAGTTTCTTCAAAAATATAAACCAATGGAAGCACATAAGCTATAGATTGAAAGATTTCAGGTAATGTTTCAACTGGATAATAAATACACCCAAAAGGTGCAAGTAAAAATAATGTTGACCAAGAAATATTTTCAAATGAAGGCCCAAATCTTAATAGTCCTGCTGATACAAATAATCCTAGCGTGATACCAAAAATATATAAACTTAAGAAAAGAAAAGCTAAAGGTAACCCTAGATCAAATAATGATATTCCAAAAATTGGGGATGTAAGTAATATGGCTGGTACTAAACCAATCAAAGCTCTAATGAGAGCTGTAAAAACTAATGAAACTATAATTTCACTTATTTTCATTGGGGCAATAAAAAGATTAGTGAAATTTCTACTCCATATCTCCTCTAAAAATAACATATTAAAACCAATGCTAGTTCTAAATAAAAAATCATAAAGAATTGCACAAGAAAGAATTACTCCCACCGTACCGTTATAAAATGAGCTATGAGATGCAAAAAAATTAGAAATAAAACCCCAAAGAGTAATTTGGATAGAAGGCCAATAGATTAAATCTAATATTCTAGGAAATGATCTAGTTATTAAATAAAAATGTCTTAAAAATAGACCATATATTCTAGTCAGATTCATTTTTATCTCTCACAAGTTCTAAAAATACTTCTTCTAAATTTTTTCTTCCATATTTTGTAATTAGATATTCTGGGGTGCCACTATCAATGATAATACCATCTTTCATCATCATCACGGAACTACATAATCTTTTAACTTCGTCCATATTATGTGAAGCTAATAAAATAGATAATTTTTTTTCTTTATTATAATTTTCTAAAAATGTTCTTACAAAATCACCAGTTTCAGGGTCTAGAGATGCCGTAGGCTCATCTAGCAAAAGTACACTTGGATCATTAATTAGTGCTTTTGCTAAACTTACTCTATTCTTTTGTCCAGATGATAGCTCTCCTGTAACTTTATCTAAAAGTTCATTTAGTCTTAATTTGTTTGCTAAATATTCAATTCGATCATTTATATTTTTTACATCATATAACTTTCCATAGACAATTAAATTTTGTTTTACTTTAAGTTTTTTAGGTAATTCAATATAAGGAGATATAAAATTCATTTTATGTAAAAGAGGAATTTTATTTTTTTCAATATTAGTTCCATTAATTAAGACTTGCCCACTTGTTGGTTTTAATAAACCAAGTATCATTCCGATTGTTGTAGTTTTACCACAACCATTCGGCCCTAATAAACCAACAATTTCATTTTGATTAATTTTAAAATTTATATTACTTACAGCTTTCTTAGACTTATAAGTCTTTGATAAATTTTTCACTTCAATTGAATTTGACATTTAATACTTGGATGCTCTTCTTAATCTATCATTAATTGTTTTGCCAATACCTAAATTTGGAATCTTCTCTACAGCAATCATTTTATATCCTTTATTTTTTACCTTTCTCAACAATGAGTATAAATTTTTTGCTACTTGTTTGAGATTTTTTTTTCTACTTAGATAATAATAGTTTTTTAAAAATATATTTCTTTGCTTTATTAATAGATAAGCTTCATTTTTTTTTGGTTTTTTTATATTCATTCTTAAAGGTATGCCGGGAGAATAATGTAGAGGAAATTGGCCAGGTGCAATCTTTATTTTTGAATTAGTTTTAACTAAAATTTTTTCATTCAAAACTTTTTCTATTTTTGAAATATCTAGACCGCCAAGTCTTAATATTGTTGGTTTATTTATAATATTAATTATAGTGGATTCAATGCCAATTTTACATTTACCCCCATCTAAGATGTATTTAATACTTAAACCAAATTCTTCTAGAACATCTGAAGCTTTAACAGCGCTTAACCTTGTTGATATATTGGCACTTGGGGCAGCCAAAGGATAATCTAAATTTTTTAGTAATTTTCTAAATAATAAATGTTTTGGAAAACGAACTGCAATAGTTTTTTTTTTATTAGTAATAAATTTTGAAATTTTAGATTTTCTTTTTAATTTTAAAATGAACGTTATAGGCCCAGGACAAAATTTTTTGTATAGTTTGATAAAATTATCATTAATATAACAATCTTCTTCAAGTTTATTTATATTTAAATAATGAACAATTAAAGGATTATTCATGGGTCTTTTTTTTAGCTTAAATATTTTTTTTACAGAAATATCAGAATACGCATTACCAGCTAATCCATAGACAGTTTCAGTAGGCACTCCAATACAATGTTTTTTATCTAGGTATTTTTTTGCTTTTTTGATATTTGATTGACTAGAATTCATGTATTAATAATTATTATTATATGAAAGATAAAAATTTACCACCTGATATTAATACAAGTTCACTAGAGGATCTCACAAACCAGGCAAGTCAACTAATCGATTTATTAGAAAATGAGAAAGATTTAAATAACTTAACAGAAAGTTACCAAAAATTATTACAACTAAATAATATGATTGAAAAAAAATTTCATAAAAATTTAAGATTTATTAATGAAGAAACCAAAAAAAAAGTAAAAGAAATATTTAAAAAACATGCAAAAAAAACTTAATAAAATTGCCAAAGATACAAATTTATTTTTAAAAAGATTTTTTAATAATCAAAGGAATTCAGAATTAATGCCAGCAATGAAATATGGCTTGTTTTCAGGAGGAAAAAAAATAAGATCAAAAATTTTAGTTGATATTGGTTTATTGCTATCAGTCGATTATAAAACATTAATTAAAATTGGTGCAGCAATAGAGTGCATTCATGCATACACACTTATACATGATGACTTACCATGCATGGATGATGATAAGACAAGAAGAGGAAAGCCATCAACTCATATTAAATTTGGTGAATCCACAGCAATTCTTGCTGGTAATTCTTTACAAACAATAGCATGTGAAATATTAGCAGCTCCAAATTTAAAGGTAAGTGAAAAAATTAAGATTGATCTAATAAAAAAATTATCAGAATGTTCGGGTCACTTAGGAGTTGCTGGAGGTCAATATCTTGACCTAAAATATGAAAAAAGAAAAATTTCTAAAAATAAGATTATTGAAATGGAAATAAAAAAAACTGGAAAATTGTTTAGTTTTTGTTGTGCTGCTCCAGCAATTATCAAAAAAAAGGCAAAAAAAGAAATAAAATTTTTTGAAAACATTGGTTTGAATATTGGATTACTTTTTCAAATTGCAGATGATTTGATTGATTTTAAGGGAGATGAAAAAATTGCAGGAAAAAAAACAGGAAAAGATAAAAAAAAAGGTAAAGCAACGTTAATAAGTTTGCTAGGATACAAAAATTCTATTAAATATTGTGATAAAATTATTTTAGATATTAACAAAAGTTTAATAAAATATGGTTCAAAATCAAAAAATATGAGAAAAACTCTTAAATATATTTTAAATAGAAAAGCATGAAATCAAGATTTAAATTTTTAGATAATATTAACTTTCCTTCAGATTTAAGAAAACTTTCTGAGAATGATTTACAAAATGTATCAGATGAAGTCAGAAAAGAAATGATTGATGCCGTTTCTGAAACTGGGGGACATTTAGGTGCTGGTTTAGGAGTAGTGGAATTAACGGTAGCACTACATTATGTTTTTGACACGCCCAATGATAAATTAATTTGGGATGTAGGACACCAATCATATCCACATAAAATTCTTACAGGAAGAAAAGGTAAAATTAGGACATTAAGACAAGGAGAGGGGCTATCTGGTTTTACTAAAAGATCTGAGAGTGAATACGATCCTTTTGGAGCTGCCCACAGTTCAACATCGATATCTTCAGCATTAGGTATTGCCGAGGCTAACAAACTAGAGAATAAGTTATCTAATGTGATAGCTGTAATAGGTGATGGAGCAATAAGTGCTGGTATGGCATATGAAGCTATGAATAATGCAGGCGCTTCAAAAACAAAGCTTATAGTTATTTTAAATGATAATGATATGTCAATTGCTAAACCAGTGGGAGCAATGAGAACATATTTAGCAAAATTATTTACTGGAAAAATTTATTTTAGTTTTAGAGAGACTATAAAATTAATTACATCGGCATTTTCAAAAAGATTTAGTGCTAAAGCAGGCAAGGCTGAAGATTTCTTACGATCAGCTGTTACAGGAGGAACTCTGTTTAACTCTTTAGGCTTTTATTATGCTGGCCCAATAGATGGTCATGATTTGTCTGTACTTATTCCAATTTTAAAAAATGCCAGGGACTCAAAACATCAAGGTCCAATAATGATCCATATTAAAACACAAAAAGGCAAAGGTTATTCATATGCTGAAAAAGCAAATGATCACTACCATGGGGTTTCAAAATTTAATGTAGAAACAGGTGAGCAAATTAAAAGTGGAAATAACAAACCTTCTTATACTAAAGTATTTGCCAATACTTTAGTAAAACATGCCAAAAAAGATAGTAAGATTGTTGGTATTACAGCGGCAATGCCTGGTGGAACTGGTATGGATATTTTTGGCAATGAATTCCCAAATAGAATGTTTGATGTTGGTATTGCTGAACAACACGCTGTAACTTTTGCAGCAGGGTTAGCAACAGAGGGCTATAAACCTTATGCAGCTATATATTCCACTTTTTTACAACGGGCATATGACCAAGTGGTTCATGATGTTGCTATTCAAAGTCTACCTGTAAGATTTGCAATAGATAGAGCAGGGTTAGTTGGTGCTGATGGATCAACACATGCAGGCGCATTTGATATAACTTATTTATCGACACTACCAAATTTTATTGTCATGGCAGCTAGTGATGAGGCAGAATTAGTCAGAATGATTAATACATCAGTATATATAAACGATAAACCTAGCGCCATTAGATATCCTAGAGGGTCAGGCATTGGTATTGAGTTACCATCAATTGATGAAAGAATTGAAATCGGTAAAGGAAGAATAGTCCAGAAGGGAACTCAAGCATGCATATTAAGTTTAGGTACTCGACTTGAGGAAAGTAAGTTGGCCGCGGAAGAGTTAAAAGCAAAAGGAATTTCTGTGACAATAATAGATGCAAGATTTGTTAAACCTTTAGACGAAAAACTAATTTTGAATTGTGCAAAAGAACATGAAGTTATGATTACGGTTGAAGAGGGTTCGATTGGTGGATTTGGCTCTCATGTTAAAAATTTACTTTCGGAAAAAGGCTTATTTGACAAAGGGTTAAAATTTAGATCAATGACATTACCTGATAAATTTATTGAACAGGATGATCCAAAAAAAATGTACGATACAGCTGGGTTAAATAGCTCTCAAATTTCTAAGAAAATTTTAGAAGTTTTATTTAGTAAAAATTCAATTAGGGTTGTTAAAAATTAAATCTTAACCACATTGAGCTTTATGCATTAAGTAGTGGTCTAATAGTACGCAATTAATCATGGCCTCTCCAATTGGAACTGCTCTAATGCCAACGCAAGGGTCATGCCTACCTTTTACAGAAATTGTGGTATTTTTTCCAAATTTATTTATAGTTTTTCTTGTTGTTAAAATTGAAGATGTTGGTTTAACAGCAAATGAAGCAATAATTTCTTGACCAGTAGAGATTCCACCTAAAATGCCTCCAGCGTTATTGGAGTTAAATCTTAATTTTTTTTCCTTTGATGAAATTTCATCTGAATTTTCTTCTCCACTTAATTGTGCGGAGTTCATTCCAGAGCCAATATTTACACCTTTCACTGCATTTATACTCATTAGGCCAGATGTTATATCGGTATCTAATTTTGAGTATATTGGTGCTCCTAAGCCAACTGGTATACCTCTTGCTCTTATTTCAATAACTGCTCCGCAAGAGGATCCAGACTTTCTAACATTAAGTAAATATTTTTCCCAAAGTTTAACCATTGATTTGTCAGGACAAAAAAATGGATTTTTTGAAATTATTTTATCGTTCCATTGACTTGTATCACACCCCAGTATTCCTAATTGGGTTACTGCCCCAATAACTTTGAATTTTTTACCTAATTTTTTTTGAAGAATTTTTTTTGCGATTGCCCCAGCAGCGACTCTTGCAGCAGTCTCTCTAGCTGACGATCTTCCACCACCTCTATAATCCCTTATTCCGTATTTTTTAAAATATGTAAAATCTGCATGACCAGGTCTAAATTTATCTTTAATATTTCCATAATCTTTAGATCTCATGTCTTTATTATAGATAATTAGTGAAATTGGTGTTCCCGTTGTCTTGCCTTCAAAAACTCCTGATAATATTTGAACTTTGTCATCTTCTTTTCTCTGTGTTGTAAACTTTGATTGTCCTGGTTTTCTTTTGTCTAGTTCTATTTGTATATCTCGCTCTTTAAGATTTATATATGGGGGGCATCCATCAATTATGCAGCCAATAGCCAGACCATGGGACTCCCCCCATGTAGTAAAACGAAATAGCTTTCCAAATGTATTAAATGACATTATTTATACTATATAGATTATTTTGTTAAAATTATGAATGAAAAAAACTCTTTAGGACTTAATAGTTGTTTTCTTGACTTAGAAAATCCAATTAGATTATTTGATAAATGGATGGAAGAGGCTAAGAAAACAGAGCCAAATGATCCAAATGCTGTTGCTTTAGCTACATCAAGTAAAAAGAATATTCCTTCAGTAAGAATGGTTTTACTCAAGGATTTTAATGAAGATGGATTTGTATTTTATACTAATCTTAATAGTCAAAAAGGAAATGATTTAAAAGAAAATCCTAATGCTGCAATGTGTTTTCATTGGAAAAGTCTTTTAAGGCAAATAAGAGTTGTAGGGAAAATTTCTTTAGTAACTGATGAGGTAGCAAACAAGTATTATTCATCAAGAGCGTATGAAAGTCGAATAGGTGCTTGGGCATCAAATCAAAGTAAAGAATTAAAAACAAGAGATCAATTAATCAAATCTATAGAGAATTTTAAAAAAAGATTTAAAGATGAAACAAATGTTCCTAGACCAGAGCATTGGTCTGGCTGGAATCTATCTCCAGATAGCGTTGAATTTTGGCTAGATGGAGATAACAGAATTCATGAGAGATTAAAGTATTCCAAAAATAAATCTGGCAATTGGATAAAGTCTTTACTTAGTCCTTAAAAATTTCTTGACAAACTAAATGAAGTTAAGTTTTTAAAAATATCTTTTACTTTAGAGTCGTTAAACACACTTAATGAGTTTGAAGCTAAGTTGATATAATGTTTAGCTTTTTGAAAGCATTCTTTAATGATTTTATATTTATTTATTAAAGTAATTATATTGTTAAAGTCTTCTTTAGTTCGTATCTCTTTATTAAAAATTTTAATCAAATTCATTTTTTCTTTATGATCTAATTTTTGAAATAGTAATATTATTGGTAGTGTAATTTTGCCTTCAAAAAAATCTTGACCGATTTTTTTTCCAAATAATTTAAGTTCAGAATTATAGTCAAGTGTATCGTCTGCTATTTGGAAAGTTAATCCTAAATTTTTTCCATAAAATTCTAGCGCATCTTTCTCCTTATTTTTAGCATCAGATAAGATTGCTCCCACTTTTGTTGCAGCTGCAAACAATTCTGCAGTTTTGGCAGAAATTATTTTTAAGTAAGTTTCTTCCAACATATCAACTTCACCTTTATGTTGAAGTTGCAAAACTTCACCCTGGGCAATTTTAGATGAAGTAGAAGATAATAATTTCAAAACTTCTAAGTTACCATCCTCTACCATTATTTCAAAACATCTACTCAGTAAGTAATCTCCAATTAAAACTGAAGAATGATTATTCCAAACTTTATTTAAAGTTTCTTTTCCTCTTCTGACTTTGCCTTCGTCAATCACATCATCATGCATTAAAGTTGCACTATGTATTAATTCTACACAAGCAGCTAAATTTATGTCTCTAGAACCTTTTGAGTAACCACAAAGTTTTGCACTTCCTAAAGTTAGTAATGCTCTTAGTCTTTTGCCTCCAGTTTCTATATGATAATCTGTCATTTTTTGAACTTGTTGGACATCACTTACTAGTTTCGCTTTAATTTTTTCTTCAGTCAAAATAAGCTTTTCTTCAACAGATTCTCTTAGCTGAAAATAAGAATCATTTATCTGGTTTTTTAGCTGTACTACAGTTCCCATAATAATTTTAAACTAGTATAAATAAGGTATATATATTACTTATCAATTGACGCACCTGATACTTCAATTATAAGTAGTCTTTTATATTCAATAAATAATTCTATAGTACATAATTATGTTCTCTTTTTTTAAAAAGAAAAAAATTGTAGCCCACTTAAAACTTAGTGGCGTAATAGGAAATTCTGGAAAGTTCAAACAAGGTATAGATTTTGCTGGACAAGAGGATCTTATTAAGAAAGCGTTTTCATTAAAAAAAGCTTCTTGCGTTGCTGTATCTGTCAATTCTCCAGGAGGATCTCCTGTACAATCTCACTTAATTTATAGCTATATAAGACAACAAGCAAAAAAAAATAAAAAAAAAGTTATTGTATTTGCTGAGGATGTAGCAGCCTCTGGAGGATATTTGATTTCATGCGCGGGAGATGAAATTTATGCTAATTCAAGCTCAATTATTGGATCAATTGGAGTAATTTATTCATCATTTGGATTTACAGAATTAATAAAAAAGATTGGTATAGATAGAAGAGTACATACTGCAGGAAAAAACAAAAGTACATTAGATCCATTTTTAGAGGAGAAAAAAGAAGACATTGAAAGATTAAAGAATATTCAATTAGATTTACATAATGATTTTATAAAAGTAGTAGAAAAAAGTAGAGGTTCAAAATTAAAAAAATCAGAAACAGAACTTTTTTCTGGAGAATTTTGGTCTGGAAGTAAAGCAAAAAATTTAGGATTAATTGATGGAATTGGAAATGCTCATGAAGTTTTAAAAGAAAAATTTGGTGAGGAAGTAATAATTAAGAAGTTTGAAAAATCAAAAGGATGGTTAAGTCAAAAATTATCTTCTTCCAATAATCAAGTAGACTATTTTGCGAGCACTTTAGAAGAAAGATCAATTTGGCAAAGATATGGTTTCTAAAATAAAAAAAACTCAAAAAAAGATCCAAACATTTCAAGATACAATTTTAAATCTTCAGAAATTTTGGAGTAAAAAAGGTTGTGTTATTCTTCAACCATACGATGTAGAGGTAGGTGCAGGAACTTTTCATCCCGCTACAACACTTAGATCGCTTGGAAGTAAACCATGGAAAGTTGCATACGTTCAACCATCAAGAAGACCAACTGATGGAAGATATGGGGAAAACCCTAACAGACTTCAACATTATTATCAGTTTCAAGTTTTAATTAAACCTTCACCAGATAATATTAAAAAAATTTATCTTAATAGTTTGTCAACAATAGGGATCGACCATAATGAACACGACATAAGATTTGTAGAAGATGATTGGGAGAGTCCAACTCTCGGTGCTGCAGGATTAGGATGGGAAGTTTGGTGTGATGGAATGGAAATTACACAATTTACTTATTTTCAACAAATGGCTGGATATGAGTGTAAGCCAGTTTCAGTAGAAATTACATATGGTTTAGAAAGAATTTGTATGTTTACTCAACAACAGAAAAATGTTTACGATCTTTTATGGAACAATGAAGGAATAAAATATAGAGAAGTATTTTATCAAGCAGAAAAAGAATTTTCAGCATATAACTTCGAACATGCAAATGTTGACTCTCTTCTTAAAATGTTTGACATGCACGAGATAGAAGCAAAATCTTTGGTAGAAAAAAAAATTTCATTACCAGCATATGATCAATGTTTAAAAGCAAGCCATGTTTTTAATATTTTAGATGCAAGAGGTGCAATTAGTGTAGCTCAAAGAGCAGGTTACATTGGAAGAATAAGAGATATCACCAAATCGGCAGCTGGTGCTTGGTTAGATAGTCAAAAATAATGGCTGACTTGTTTTTAGAATTATTCAGTGAAGAAATTCCTTCAGACCTTCAAAAGAATACTAGAGAAGATTTATTAAAAAGTTTCAATGACCTCTTCTTGGAAAAATCTATCTCATTTAAAAAAAGTTCATCTTATTCAACTCCAAATAGATTGATTATTCTCTTTGAAGGAGTTCAAAAAAATTCTGTTATAAAAGCTGAGGAAATTAAGGGTCCAAATATCAATTCACCAGTTCTAGCATTAGAAGGCTTTATGAAATCAAATAAAATTTTAAAAAAAGATCTTTATCAAAAAGATACTGATAAGGGTAAGTTTTATTTTTTTAAAAAAAAATCAAAAAAATTAAATACACACCATTTATTAGAAGAATTTACGCCAATATTGTTACATAAAATTAAGTGGAGAAAATCAATGCGTTGGGGAAATTTTGATTTAAATTGGGGCAGACCACTCAAGTCAATTTTAGCAATGTTTAATAAAAAAAAGCTTAATTTTAATTTTCATCACCTTAAATCCTCAAATTCGACTTTCATAGATAAAGAATTTGAGGATAAGAAAAAAATATTTATTGATTTTAGAGAATATAAAAAATTTTTTAAATCAAAAGGTATAATCATTGATCAAAATGAAAGAAAAAATTATATTGAGCAAACATTTGAAAAAATCTCAAAAAGTAGAAATATAAATATTGATTATAATCCCAAGTTACTTGACGAAGTTGTTGATCTTACAGATCAACCAAATGTAATTATTTGTGAATTTAATAAAAAATTTTTAAATATTCCTAAAGAGATCTTAATTATTACAATGCAACATCATCAAAAATATTTTCCAACTTTTGATAAAAAAAGAGATATTACAAACGAATTTCTAGTAGTTGCTAACAAAAAAGATAAAAGAGGATTAATTAAATTAGGGAATGAAAGAGTAGTGGAAGCAAGATTAAGTGATGCAGAATTTTTTTGGAAAAAAGATAAATCTCAAAATATGGTAAAAAGAGTTACTAATCTAAAAACAATGAATTATTTTAAAGGACTAGGAACTTATTTTGATAAAGCTCAACGAATGAGAAAACTTGGTGGTATGATTTCTGATGAGCTATTAATTAGTAAAGAAAAAGTTGAATTATCAGCATCAATTTGTAAAGTTGATTTGTTATCAGAAATTGTGGGTGAATTTCCAGAGCTGCAGGGTGTTATGGGAGGATATTTTGCAACGGCCCAAGGTTTTGATAAAGATCTAGCACTTGCAGTAAGTGAACAATATTTACCAACTGGGTCTAACTCGAGAGTTCCAAAAAAACCTTTTAGCATTGCACTTTCCATTGCAGATAAAATAGATACGTTAGTTGGTTTTTTTGGTTTAAATCAAAAACCAACTAGTTCAAAAGATCCATTTGCATTAAGAAGAATAGCATTAGGAATTATAAAAATTATAGTTGAAAATGAGAAAGATTTAAAAATAAGGGACTTAATAAATTATTCATCAAGCTTATATTTAGATCAAGGATTTAAATTTGAGAATAAATTTGTGCAAAAAGAATTATCCAACTTTTTAACGGAAAGATTAAAGTACTTCATGAGAGAAGAAAATATTAGAATTGATATTATTAAAGCTGCAATGAGCTCATTTAATCTGGATCAATCAGTAGTAATTTTTAACAAGGCTAAAAGTTTAGATAAAATAATTAGCAAACAAGAGGGAATTGATATTATTTCAAGTTATAAGAGAGCCTCAAATATTTTAGATAATGAATTGAAGAATAATAAAATTGATTTATCAAATACAACTGATCCTGGTATTTTTAAATCTGAGCTTGAGAAAAATCTTTTTAAAAAGATAAATGAATTACTGAAATATTTCTCAAATTTAAATAAAGACGAAAATTATACTCAAACATTGGGCAACTTAGCCAGTGCGAAGAGAGAAATATTTGATTTTTTTGATAATGTAATCGTTAACGAAAATGATCCCGTAATTAAAAAGAATAGACTAGAACTAATTCAAATGATGTGTAAAACATTTGATAATTATATTAATTTTTCTTTAATTGACTCTCATCAATGAAAAAAAATATTTTTAATTTTAAATCTAAAGATATTAAAAAAATTAAAAATCCAAAAAATTTTTTAGGTGGCAAAGGTACTAACCTTTCTGAAATGGGAAGAATGGGACTTCCAGTGCCACCAGGTTTTACGATATCCACAAACGTATGTGAACTTTTTTACAAAAATAAAAAAAAACTTGATAAAAAATTAATTGAGGAAATAAAAAAAGAATTAAAATTTATTGAAAAAGATGTATCAAAGAAATTTGGAGATTTAAAAGATCCGTTGTTATTATCAATTAGATCAGGTGCCAGGGTATCCATGCCAGGGATGATGGATACGATTTTAAATTTAGGTCTAAATGATAAAACAGTAATAGCTTTAGCCACAAAAACTTCAAATGGAAGATTTGCCAAGGATAGTTATAGAAGATTTATACAAATGTATGGCAATGTTGTAATGGGAATTGAAGGTTATCATTTTGAGGAATTAATTGAAAATTATAAACTTACTAAAGGAGTTCTTTTGGATACGGATCTTGATGAGAAGGATTGGGATGGATTAATATTAGATTTTAAGAGAACAGTTAAAGAGCAAACAAAAAAAGATTTTCCACAGGATGTTTATCGACAATTAATAGATGCAATAAGTTCAGTTTTTTTGTCTTGGGAAAGCAATAGAGCAAAAATTTATAGAAAACTAAATCATATTCCTGTTGAGTGGGGAACAGCTGTTAATGTCCAATCAATGGTGTTTGGTAATATGGGTGAAGATTGTGCTACTGGGGTAGTATTTACGAGAAATCCATCGAATGGTAAAAATGAAGTATATGGAGAATATCTAATTAACGCTCAAGGTGAAGATGTTGTTGCTGGAACAAGAACTCCTCAATATATAACTAAGAAGGCAAAGAAGGAGGCAAAGTCAAAAGAACTATCAATGGAAGAATCTATGCCTAAAGTTTTTGAGAAACTTAACAAAATTTTAAAATCTTTAGAACATCATTATAAAGATATGCAAGATGTTGAGTTTACAGTTGAAAATAAAAAATTGTGGATTCTTCAAACCAGATCAGGAAAAAGAACTGCTAAATCTGCAGTAAAAATTGCTGTAGATATGGTTAAAGAAAAATTAATTTCAAAAAAAGATGCAGTCCTCAGAGTAGATCCAAGCTCTTTAGACACTTTACTTCATCCTACTTTAGACGAAAAAAGTTCAATAAATGTAATTGCAAATGGGTTGCCGGCCTCTCCAGGCGCTGCTAGTGGAAAGGTAGTATTCACATCAGAAGAAGCAGAAAGATTAACAGGAATGATGCAAGACACAATTTTAGTAAGAGTAGAGACATCTCCCGAAGATATTCAAGGAATGCATGCTGCTAAAGGTATTTTAACTGCAAGAGGAGGAATGACAAGTCATGCTGCAGTAGTTGCTAGAGGAATGGGAAGACCTTGTGTTTCTGGTTCTAGCGAGATTGATATAAATTATGAAAATAAATCATTCAAAACCACTTCTATGGAAATAAAAGAGGGTGAGATCATTACAATAGATGGATCTACGGGAAGAATAATTTCTGGAAGGGTAGCCACCATTGAGCCTGAGATATCTGGTGATTTTTCAAAAATTATGTTCTGGGCAGATGAATTTAGAAAATTAAAAATTAGAACAAATTCAGAAACAATCAAAGATACTAAAATAGCCAAAGATTTTGGAGCAGAAGGAATTGGCCTTTGTAGAACAGAGCATATGTTTTTTGATGAGGAAAGAATTCTGTTGGTGAGAGAAATGATTTTATCCAAAACAAAAGAGGATAGATTAATAGCTTTAGAGAAACTTTTACCTCATCAAAAAAAAGATTTTGAAGAAATTCTTAAAATCATGTCAGGATTACCAGTTACAATTAGATTATTGGATCCCCCATTACATGAATTTTTACCACATACAGAGAAAGAAGTTAATGAGGTTGCAAATGTAATAAATCAACCAATACAAGAAATAAATACAAGAATACAAGAGCTACATGAGCAAAATCCGATGCTAGGACATAGAGGCTGTAGACTTGGAATATCTTTCCCAGAAATTTATGAAATGCAATGCAGAGCTATATTTGAAGCATTTGTTGAACTAAAGAATAAAAAATTTAAATCGGCATATCCAGAAATTATGATTCCTCTGGTTTCAACAGAACAAGAAATAAAGATAATGAAAGATTTGGTTCTTAAAATTGCAGGTGAAATTCAAAAAAAATATAATACAAAAATTGAATTTATGGTTGGAACAATGATTGAACTACCTAGAGCAGCAATTAAAGCAAAAGATATAGCAAAACATGCTGAATTTTTTAGTTTTGGCACAAATGATTTAACCCAAACAACCTTTGGTATTAGTAGAGATGATAGTGGAAAATTTTTAAATGATTATCTTGATAACAAGATTTTTTCAATAGATCCATTTGTCTCTATAGATGAGGGGGTTGGAGATTTAATAAAAATTGCTGTTGAAAGAGGAAAAAAACAAAATAAAAGATTAAAGCTAGGAATTTGTGGTGAACATGGAGGAGATCCTAGGAGTATAGATTTTTGTGCTAAATCTGGATTGAATTATGTTTCTTGCTCACCTTACAGGGTACCTGTTGCAAGATTGGCTGCTGCTCAAGCAGAAATCAAAAAAGAATAAACAAAATTTCTAAAGGGGCGTTCTGTTGCCAGGTGCCCCAGACCCCGTCTACTAAATTAACAAAGTTAATTAGGCAGCAAGTGCATAACTTTCGTTAGCATTTATAAATTAGCCCGTTACGGTGGAACAATTCCGAACGAAAGAATAGCTTTTAGTCACTCGTCGATTCTAATTCACCCCCATTTAACTAAAATGGTGGAGGTGGTGGGTACTGCCCCCACGTCCGCAATGGTTATTACGAAATTCGTTTATCGTTATAGTTGGAAAACCAACACTTTATTATAGAGTTAAATCGTGAAATATCAAAATTTAAATTATTTCACTTTTAGGAAAATAATTTACTTAAAACTTTTATATAATCTAATATAAACGTAATAATTTATTAAATACTTCAAAAAATTCTTGTAAAATTTATAAAAAAAATTACTAGCATAGTAAGTTCAACATTTATGACGTTACAAAAATTAATAATATTACTGCTTTTATCACTTATAACTCTATTTTCTTTCTTTCTTAATTATTATTATGGTTTTCTGGGAGTAAATCCTTTAGACAATTTTACAAATTTCAATTCAGGATTCAGTTTTTTGAAGGGCAAATATCCATTTAAAGATTTTTGGACTGCAACCGGTCCATCATTGGGAATATTTCAAAGTTTTTTTTTTAAGATATTAGGCTTTAGTTGGAAATCATATGTCATTCATGCATCAATTTTTAATTCTATTATAGCAATTTCTTTATTTCTTTTTTTATTAAAAATAGGTTTAAATAAATACATATCTTTTTTATATTCAATCTTATTCTCAGTTATTTTCTACCCGCCAGTAGGAACTCCTTTTGTCGATCATCATTCTATGTTTTTTACCTATCTAACTTTTTTTATAATAGTGTATTCACTTAATGAAAATAAGCCAAATTTATTTGCATTTATTCCAATTTTTTTTCTGCTAGGATTGTTTTCAAAACAAACCCCAATAGGTTACTTTTTTATACTAATTTCTCCTGTAGTAATTTATAAATTAACAAATATAAAAATTTTTTATTCTCTCTTAATTGGTTTATTAATTTCAATACTTTTATTTTATTTTTATATAAATTTTACTAACATAAAATTAATAGATATTTATTATCAATATTTTTTATCTACATCTGAAGTTGGTTCTTACAGATTAAATAATAGTTCATTTTCTTTTTATGACGTATTCCATAGATATAGATTTATACATTTATCACTTATTTTATTTATTGTTTTAGCAATTAAGTATGAAAATTTTAATCAAATTTTTAAAATATCTAAATTTCAATTAATATATCTAGTTTTATCAATTAATTTCACAATGATTTTTCATCAACTTTTATCTATGAATCAAGCATTCATTCTTTCATTAATTTTCTTAAATCTTGGTTTAAGTTTAAGATTAATTAATTTTGATAGAAAAAGAATTTTAAATAACAAATTTCTTATTTTTCTTATACTTTTTTCTCTATACATTTGTTTTAAATATCACTTCAAATTTAATGAAACTAGAAGATTTAATGATTTAGCATATTCTAATAAATTACAAAATATTGATTCAGGTAAGTATTTTCCTTCATTAAAAAATTTAAATTGGTTTACTAATTATAATAATGACCCAAAAAAAGAAATTGAGAATTTAAAACAAGCCTATGACGCATTAAAAAAAGAAAAAAAAAAATATGCTTTAATAACAGATTATCAATTCTTATCTTTAGAATTAGGAATTTACGGAAATTTTCCATTAAAATGGTTTCATGAAAATGTTTCTTTTCCAAATATGAAGTCTGAAGACAATAAAAAGGCCCAACTAGCTTTTTCTAATTTTTTTATAAAAAAATTAAAAGTCAACCAAATAGAGGAAATTTATTTTGTTCCACCTGAAAAATATAGAGAGGATTTTATAGTAAATATTATTAACAAACATTGTGTCATTAAACCAAAACATATAAACCAAGATTCATCTAACGAATCTAAATTTTACGAAAAAATAAGCATAAAGTGCTTGTAGAATATGTAAATAATATTACTAATATAATATCAACCCTTTAAATTATTAATGAAATTAACTAAAGAGCAATTAGAAGAGATAAAAAACCAACAATCTCTAAGTAATCCAACTAAAAGAGTAACGGTATCTGACCTTGAGAAAATATTGTATGAAGCAATTCCTGCCTTAGACCACGGATTTGTAAGAGTAATTGATTACATGGGTGATGATACATCTATAGTACAATCTGCAAGAGTTTCTTATGGTAAGGGCACAAAACAAGTTTCAACTGATAAAGGCCTGATTAAATATTTAATGAGACATTGGCATAGTACTCCATTTGAAATGTGCGAAATAAAATATCATATTAAATTGCCAATATTTATTGCCCGTCAATGGATTAGACATCGAACAGCTAATGTAAATGAATATTCAGCAAGATATTCAATTTTAGATAAAGAATTTTATTTACCTTCTCTAGAAAATTTAGCTGCTCAATCAACCAGCAATAGACAAGGTAGAGGAGATATCATCGAAGGTGAACAAGCAAAAGAAGTTTTAGAGCTTTTGAAAAATGACGCTGAGAGAACTTATGATAATTATGAGACTATGCTTAATCAAAAATTTGATGGCTCAACTATTGATGAAAATAAAAAAGGTTTAGCAAGAGAACTTGCAAGAATGAATTTAACTTTAAATACCTATACTCAATGGTATTGGAAAACAGATTTACTAAATTTAATGAACTTTTTAAGATTAAGAGCAGATAGTCATGCACAATATGAAATAAGAGTCTATGCAGACATAATGTTAGATACACTTAAAAGATGGGTTCCAATAACTTATGATGCATTTATGGATTATAGAGTTGGAGGAACAGAAGTATCGTCAAAGGGAAAAGCAATTATTAAAAAATTAATTAAGGGAGAAAATATAGATGTAGATAGCTCAGGTTTATCTAAAAGGGAATGGAATGAATTAATGATGGCTTTTGATCTTAAAGATAAGTTGATTTAATTTTTTTAGCAAATTCTAAATATATCTTTGAAATTTCATGTTCAGGATTTTTTTCTACCAAAGGTTTTCCTTCATCTCCACATTTTCCTACCTCAGGGTTAATCGGAATCTCTCCTAAAAATTCTTTTTGAAACTCCTTTGCTGTATTTTTAACTCCTCCTTCTCCAAAGATTTTATATTTCTTTCCATCATCTCCAGTGAAGAAACTCATATTGTCTACTAACCCTAAAATTTTTACTCCAAGCTTATCGAACATTTTAATACCTCTTTTCACATCCAATAAAGCTACTTCTTGAGGTGTAGAAACAATTATTGCACCATCCATTTTTATCTCTTGAGAAAAGGTCAATTGAGTATCTCCTGTCCCTGGAGGCATATCTACAACTATGAAATCTAAATTTTTCCAATTTACTTTTTGAGTAAAAGTTTTAATTGCACTTGTAACCATAGGACCTCGCCATATCATTGGAGTTTGTTGATCTGTAAGAAAACCTATGGACATGCACTGAATATCATATTTTATAATTGGTTCTAGTTTTTGACCATCACTTTTAGGTTTTTCGCTAATATTAAACATTTTTGGGACTGAAGGACCATAAATATCAGCATCTAATAAACCAACTTTACAACCGATTTGTTTTAATGCTAATGCTAGGTTAGTCGCAAATGTAGATTTTCCAACTCCTCCTTTTGCACTTGAAATTGCTATTGTAAATTTTGTACCTAAAATAGGATTTTTAACGAATTTTTTTGGTTGGAGATTTCTTTTCATTGCGTCACTTAATTCAGTCTTTTTATCGGACATAATTTTATCATTACTTGTTTTTTATAATAAAGACACTATATACTTTGGCATATGTCAGATGATTTTCAAGGTAGAGGTGGAAGCCCGTGGGGAAAACCCCCAGGTGGAGGCAATGGTTCAGGAAAAGGACCCACACCACCAGATATAGATGCAATAATAAGAGATATTCAAAACAAAATTAATAAGTTTCTACCAGGAGGAAGTAAATCTGGAGGAAAACCTATAGGCCTTATAATAATGATTTTACTTTTCGTTTGGCTAGCAAGCGGATTATATAGAGTATTACCTGATGAGCAGGGTGTTGTTTTAAGATTTGGTAAATTTATAAAAACAACTCAACCAGGATTAAATTACCATTTCCCTTTTCCAATAGAGACTGTTGAAACACCTAAAGTTACAAAAGTAAATAGAATGGATATTGGTTTTAGGTCTGAGAGAGATAGTGGTTTTTCAACCGGGGGAGGAGTTGCGGATGTTCCTCAAGAAAGTTTAATGTTAACTGGAGATGAAAATATTGTTAACATAGACTTTTCAGTATTTTGGGTAATTAAAGATGCTGGAAAGTTTTTGTTTGAAATTCAAGATCCTCAACAAACTGTTAAAGCTGCAGCTGAAACAGCAATGAGAGAAGTCATTGCAAAAAGTGACATTCAACCAATTTTGACAGAAGGTAGAGCAAAAATAGAGATTGAAACTCAAGAAATTATTCAGTCTATATTAGATGAATATCAAAGTGGAATTCAAATTACTCAAGTACAAACTCAGAAAGCAGATCCACCAGACCAAGTAATTGATGCTTTTAGAGATGTGCAAGCAGCAAGAGCTGATATGGAGAGATCTAAAAATGAGGCAGAGGCTTACGCTAATGATGTTATCCCAAGAGCTAGAGGAGAGGCTGCAAAAATTTTACAAGCAGCCGAAGCATACAAAAAAGAGGTAGTTGCAAAAGCAGAGGGTGAAGCAAGTAGATTTGTATCTATATATAATGAATATGCAAAAGCAAAAGAAGTTACTCAGGAGAGAATGTATTTAGAAACGATGGAAAAAGTTTTAGCAGATATAGAAAAAGTAATCATTGAAAAAAATGCAGGCTCAGGTGTAGTTCCTTATCTTCCATTGCCAGAATTAAACAAAAATAAATCAACTAATTAATTATGAAAATACAAAAAATATTACTACCAATCATAGCAGTTATAGGAGCCTTAGTTTTCTTCTCAATATTCATAGTCAAGGAAGTTAATCAAGCAATTGTTCTTCAGTTTGGAGATCCAAAAAGAATAATTGTTGAACCAGGTTTAAATTTTAAATTACCATTCATTCAAAATGTGGTTTTTTTAGATAAAAGAATTTTAAATTTAGATACTCCACCTGAAGAGGTAATTGCGTCAGATCAGAAAAGATTGATAGTTGATGCATTTGCAAGATTTGAAATTGTTGATCCTTTAAAGTTTTATATTTCAGTTGGAAATGAGAGAGTTGCTAGATCAAGATTATCAACGATTATAAACTCGAGAATTAGAAATGTTTTAGGTCAACAAGAATTACAGACTTTATTATCTAAAGATAGAACAAAGCAAATGGCATTAATTCAAGAAGGAGTTAATATTGAGGCAGAAAATTTTGGAATAAAAATTGTAGATGTCAGAATTAAAAGAGCAGACCTTCCTCAAGCAAATAGTGATGCAATCTATAAAAGAATGCAAACTGAGAGGGAAAGAGAAGCAAAGGAGTTTAGAGCAAAAGGAGCTGAAATGGCTGTTACTATTACTTCAACTGCAGATAAAGAGGTTTCTGTAATACTAGCAAATGCAAATAAAGACTCTGAGATCATGAAAGGAGAGGGTGACGGTCAAAGAAATAAAATTTTTGCTGAAGCTTTTGGAAGAGATCCAGAATTTTTTGCATTTTATAGAGCTATGCAAGCATATGAAACAGCACTAATAGGTGGGGATACTTCATTGATTTTGTCACCAGATAGTGAATTTTTTAAATTTTTTGGAAACATAAAACCTAAAACAGAGTAATCAAATATTCATGAGGGAATTGATCATAGCTTTTGGTCTTTTTCTTTTTATAGAGGGAATTTTATATGCCTTATTTCCATCAAAAATGAAAAATATGTTAAAAAAATTAGAGTTAGTTAAAGACAGTCAATTAAGAACAGGCGGGCTAATTTTTGCAATTATAGGATTTATAATTATTTATTATATAAAGAATTAATATGAAAAGTCTAAAATTATTATTGATATCAATTATTTTTTCAATTTCCGTATATTCTCAATCTATTTCAAAATCAGCACCATCCTCTTTTGCTGATCTTGCAGAAAGATTAATGCCTTCAGTGGTCAACATTTCCACAACACAAACAGTTGTGACAAATACAAATCCATTTCCTTTTCAATTTCCTCCAGGATCTCCTTTTGAAGATATGTTTAAAGAATTTGGTACACCTCAAGAAAGAAAATCTTCCGCTCTAGGCTCAGGGTTCATAATTGATGATAAAGGTATAGTGATTACTAATAATCATGTAATTCAGGATGCAGAGGATATTATTGTAAGAGTAAACGGAGATAATGAATACAAAGCTAAAGTTCTTGGTGCTGATCCTTTGATGGATATAGCTGTATTGCAACTAGAAACAGATGATGAATTTATCCCAGTTAAATTTGGTGACTCCGATAAAGCCAGAATTGGGGATTGGGTGATAGCAATTGGAAATCCATTTGGGCTTGGTGGGACTGTTACTGCTGGAATAATTTCAGCTAGAAACAGATCAATTGGACTATCAAGATATGAAGATTTTATCCAGACAGACGCATCAATTAATTCTGGAAATTCTGGAGGTCCTTTGTTTGATATGGAAGGAAATGTTATTGGAATTAATACTGCAATATTAGGGCGTAACGGATCAATAGGAATTGGATTTTCGATACCAGCTAATAGCGCTAAGACTGTAATTGATCAATTAATTGAATTTGGAGAAACAAAAAGAGGTTGGCTTGGAGTTAGAATACAAGATGTAACTAAAGAGATTGCTGAGGTAGAACAGTTAGACGAAGCAAGAGGCGCATTAGTAGCTAGTGTTGCTGAAAATAGTCCTTCAGAAAAAGCAGGTATTAAGGCAGGAGATATAATTTTAGAATTCAATGAAGTAAAAATTAATCAGATGAAAGAATTACCTGCAATTGTTGCAAAAACAGAGGTTGGAAAAAAAGTTAAAGTAAAAATTTGGAGAAATAAGAAAGAAATTTTAAAAAGTGTAGTTTTAGGAAGACTAGAAACTTCAGAGGATTTTCAAGTTAGTAAGAAGAAGGAGCCAGTTGAAAAACAAGTTGAAGATATAAAAAATTTAAAAATAACAGTTAGACTTTTAAATAAAGAAGATATCAAAAATAGAAAATTACCAAACCAAACAACCGGTGTTATTGTTACAAAAATAGAAAACGATAGCCCTCTAAAAAATACAACTTTAGTTGAGAATGATATTATTATTGAGGCTCAAAAGAAAAGAATAAGATCAATTAGTGACTTAAAACAAATTACTGAAAAAGTTCTTAATTCAAATCAAAAAACAATATTATTTGCAATATACAATAGTCAAAATCAAAGAAGATATATTGGTGTCAAATTAGATTAATTATGGATTTTAAATCCAAGATTGTTTTAATCTCAGGCCCTACCGCATCTGGTAAGTCAAAATTTGCAATTAAACTTGCCAAAAAAATTAATGGTGAGATAATTAATGCTGATAGTATGCAAGTTTATAAAGAATTAAAAATTTTGTCTGCTAGACCAAGTTTTAAAGATTACCAAAATATTAAACATCATCTATATGGATTTCATAATGTTAGAAATAATTTTTCTACAGGTGATTGGCTTAAATTATCTTTAAGAAAAATTGTAGAAATTAAAAAAAGAAAAAAAATACCAATTTTAGTTGGTGGAACTGGTTTATATTTTAATGCAATTCTAAAAGGATTAGTTAAAATTCCAAAGATCCCTATTAAATATCGAGATAAAATTAGAGAATTACATAAAAACTTAGGTCAAAAAATTTTTTATAAAAAACTTTTGGAATTAGACCCTAAGTCAAAAAATAAGATTAACTCGACAGACTCTCAAAGATCTATTAGAGCTTATGAAGTTAAGAAATTTACAAATAAATCACTTCATGACTGGTATCAAAATACTAGTCCTGTTTATGAAGATAAAGATTTTTTCAAAATTTATATCAATTTTCCGAGAGATCAGTTGATTTCAAAAATTACCTCAAGAACTGGAAAAATGATAAAAATGGGTGCAATTAGAGAAGTACAAAATTTTGTGAAGCTTAAAGTAAAAAAAGATAAAAGCGTCAATAAAGCCATTGGTATAAGCGAGATCAAAGAATATTTGAATGATGAAAAAAAATTAAATGAAATTAAAGAGAAAATCTCAATAAAGACTAGACAATATGCCAAAAGACAGAGCACATGGGCCAGAGGGAATATGAAAAATTGGTTTCAACTTGAGTCACTAAATATCAAATCATTTTTAAAAAAAATTAAATAATTCATTCTAAAACTTGACCAATGAGCACAACTTCAGCTAGATTGCGAAATGCCAAAATTATATACAGGAGCAGAAATTGTTTTTAAGTGTTTGGAGGATCAAGGAGTAGAGCATATTTTTGGTTATCCAGGCGGAGCGGTTCTCCCAATTTATGATGAATTAAAAAATCACTCATCAATAAAACATATTTTAGTTAGACACGAGCAAGGAGCTGGTCATGCAGCAGAGGGTTATGCAAGATCGTCTGGAAAACCAGGAGTAGTTTTGGTTACTTCAGGTCCCGGAGCAACAAATGTTGTTACAGCATTGACAGATGCCTATATGGACTCTGTTCCTCTTGTTTGTATTTCTGGTCAAGTTCCAACTCATTTAATTGGAACAGATGCATTTCAAGAATGTGATACCACAGGTATTACAAGACCTTGCACAAAACATAATTGGTTAGTTAAAGATATCAATGATCTTTCAGATGTAATGCATGAAGCATTTAAAGTTGCAACAACAGGTAGACCTGGACCTGTTTTAGTTGATATCCCAAAAGACATTCAATTTGCAAAAACAAAATATAAAAAACCAAAAATACAAAAAAAATTAAATGGTAAGTCTCAAAATAAATTTACACAAAATGAAGTAGATGAATTAATTAAATTACTAAGCAAAGCAAAAAAACCAATAATATATAGTGGTGGCGGAGTTATAAACTCTGGTCCGAAAGCTAGTGAAGCTTTAAGAGAATTCGTTAATCTGACTGGTTTTCCAATAACATCAACATTACAAGGCCTTGGCGCTTTTCCTGGAGACGATAACCAATTTTTAGGTATGCTTGGAATGCACGGAACTTATGAAGCAAACAATGCAATGCATGATTGTGATCTTTTGATAAATATTGGCGCAAGATTTGATGATCGTATCACAGGAAAAATCGATGATTTTTCTCCAAGATCCAAAAAAGTTCATATCGATATTGACCCATCGTCAATTAATAAAATTATTAAAGTTGATCTTGCTATAGTTGGAGATGTATCTAGCGTTATAAATAAAATTAATAAAACAATCATTAAAAGTAAAAATGGTCATAGTAAATCAAACAAATCTAATATTGCTAAATGGTGGGAACAGATAGAAAAATGGAGAAAAAAAGACTCTCTGAATTTTATTAATAGCGATGAAACAATCAAGCCACAGTATGCTGTTCAAAGACTTTATGAATTAACAAAAAATAAAGATACTTTTGTAACCACAGAGGTGGGTCAACATCAAATGTGGGCTGCTCAACATTATAAGTTTAACAAACCTAATAGATGGATGACTTCTGGAGGATTGGGTACTATGGGATATGGATTGCCCGCGGCAGTAGGAGTCCAAATTGCTCATCCAGAAAAATTAGTTGTTGATATAGCTGGAGAAGCATCAGTTTTAATGACGATGCAAGAAATGTCCACTGCTGTACAATACAATTTGCCAATTAAAATTTTTATTTTGAATAATCAATATATGGGAATGGTAAGACAGTGGCAGGAGCTGTTGCATGAAAAAAATTATTCAGAGAGCTATTCTGAGGCTTTACCAGACTTTGTAAAAATGGCAGAAGCATATGGATGCAAAGGTATCAAAGCTAATAATCCTTTAGATCTTGATGAA
>CACKKY010000009.1 GCA_902600855.1 uncultured Pelagibacteraceae bacterium
CTTTTCTAAATTTAGCACATAAAATCTTGTCTTTTTTTCTTAATACAATCTTAGGTTTATTCTTATCTTCATATATGTCATTAAATTTTGGTAGATAAACAAAATCAACTTTTTTAATTTTTTTAAGAATTTGTAAATCTCTTTTTATATTTCGAGGATAAGCTTTTAGATCTTTTCTATTATTAAATTGTTTTGGATTAATAAAAATACTTACGATAGTTTTTTTACAAAGTTTTTTTGATTTATCTATTAGTGATAAATGGCCTTTGTGTATCCCACCCATAGTTGGGACAAAACCAAGGTCATTAAATGGCCTTAATGATTTAAATAATGATAAGTTGTTTAATAAAATTTTCATTTGTATTAAAATATTTAATAAGTAAAACATTTAAATGATTAAACAAGCAATTATTCCTTTGGCTGGTCTCGGAACTAGATTACTTCCATTAACTAGTGTTTTTGCGAAAGAGCTTTTACCTATCAATGGGAAACCAGGTATACAATACATTCTAGATGAATGTATTGAAGCAGGTATAAAAGAAATAGTATTTATTATTTCAACAAAGAAATTAATGATTAAAAGATACTTCTATAGTGATCTTTTTTACAAGAAGATAATTAAAAAAAAAAAAGATCAAAGAATTATTCATGAATATAAAAATATATTAAGATATAAAAAAAAAATTAGATTTGTTTTTCAAAATATCCCTAAGGGAACAGGTGATGCTGTACTTAAAACACAAAAATTTATAAAGAATAAATATTTTTTGATGTTACTACCTGATGATTTAATAATTAAAAAAAACTGTTCAAAAGCTATGATCAGTGTTCACAAAAAGTATAAGGCATCTGTTATGGCCTCAATGAAAGTTAAAAAAGATACAGTTTCAAGATGGGGAATCTATAGATATAATAAGAGGTTAAGTAAAAGGAATTTTATTATAGATGGCGTGGTTGAAAAACCATCTGTGAAAAATGCACCCTCCAATAGAGCAGTTATTGGAAGATATATTTTACCACGAACAATCTTCAAAAAGATTAAATCTTTAAAACCTGGTAAAGGAAAAGAAACACATATCACAGACGCTATTCAATTATTAATAGATGAAAAAGAAAAGTTTGTTGCTCATAATTTTGAAGGCAAGTACCTTGATTGTGGAACATTGAAAGGTTATATCAATTCGTCAAAGGTAATAGGTAAATTATGAAATTATGTATGATTGGCACAGGATATGTTGGTTTAGTAAGTGGAGTTTGTTTTTCAGATTTGGGTAATGATGTTGTCTGTGTAGATAAGGATGTAGACAAAATTAATAATTTAAAAAAAGGTATTATGCCAATTTACGAACCAGGGTTGGAAGAGTTAGTCTTAAAGAACTATAAAAATAAAAGACTAAACTTTTCAACGAATTTAAGAGAGTCAGTTCGTAAATCAGATATAATTTTTATATGTGTAGGTACTCCAACAAAAAAAAAAAGTAATAATGCTGATCTTTCACAAGTATATTCTGTTGGTAAAGAAATAGCAAAATATATAAATAGATTTAAAATAGTTATAAATAAGTCTACAGTGCCAGTAACAACTGGTGATGAAATTGAAAAGATAATTTCAAAAAAAGTAGACAAAAAATATTTTTCAGTAGTTTCTAATCCAGAATTTTTAAGGGAGGGTGAGGCTATTAGAGATTTTATTTACCCAGATAGAATTGTAGTTGGCTCAAATGATAAAAAATCAAAAAAGATATTAAAAAATCTTTATTCACCTTTAGTATCAAAGGGATCAAAATTTTTAGTCACAAATAGAAGAGCAGCAGAATTGATAAAATATGCTTCAAATGCTTTTCTAGCAACTAAAATTACATTTATAAATGAAATAGCTAACTTGTGTGAGAAAACGGGTATCGATGTTGAGGATATTTCAATTGGTATTGGTCTTGATAAAAGAATTGGTAGTAGATTTTTAAGAGCAGGTCCAGCTTATGGAGGATCTTGTTTTCCAAAAGATACTAAAGCAATTGTTTCAACGGCTAGTAAGTATAAAACCAATCTATCTGTTATTAAAAGTGTGATTAAATCAAATAATATTAGATCAGATCTGTTGTTAAAAAGAGTTGATTCAATAATGAAAAATAGAATTAAAAATAAAACTATATCGTTTTTAGGCGTAACCTTTAAAGCTAATACAGATGATATGAGAGACTCCTCAAGTTTAAAATTAATTCCTTATTTATCAAAAAAAGGGGCTAAGATAAAGTACTATGACCCATCAGGAGCGAAAAAAGAATTTATTAAACTTAAAAATGTTAAGTTTTCAAACTCTATTCAAGAATCTATTAAAGACTCACATCTTGTAATCATTCACACTGAGTGGAATGATTTTAAATCAATTAATTTTAAAAAATTTTCTAAAAATAAAAAACTTATCATTTTTGATATGAGAAATATTTTTCCACCAAATAAAATTAAAAATCTTGGCTTTAAATATTTTGGGATTGGAAGATAAATTAATTTAATTCAAAAATTGCATCAACTTCAACAGACACACCTAATGGTAAACTATTAGTGCTCACAGCTGCTCTAGTATGCATACCTGCATCTCCAAAAATAGATACAATTAGGTCAGATGCACCATTAATTACTTTTGGTTGTTCAATAAAATCGTCTGTAGAATTAACAAAGCCTGTTAATTTAATGCAAGATTTTATTTTTGAAAGATCATCATTACAAGCTTTCTTTGCTTGAGCTACAATACTTAATCCACATCTTTCTGCTGCTTTATAAGCTTCTTCAGTACTTAAGTCTCTACCAACTTTACCTTTGATTAGCTCACCTTGTGAATTTATTGATATTTGTCCTGAAATATAAAGTAAATTTCCAGATATTTTTGTAGCAACATATGATCCAACAGGTGCTTTTGCTTCAGGTAATTCAATATTTAATTCTTTTATTTTATTTTCAAAGCTCATTCTTCTTCTTTATTTTTTTTAAAAAATTCACTTAATGTCTTACTTGATTTAAAATTATCTAATTTTTTTGTTAGACCTGATTTATCACTCTTATGTTTTAAATTATCTTTAGTACATTTTAAATACATTTTGGAAAGTTTATCAAATTCTGAACAATCTTTAATTTCAGCACTAGCTATTGATATCAGAATAAATGAAATTATTGAAATTATTGAAATTGTTCTAATTTTTTTCATACTAGTTTTTTTTTATTTTTTTTTTCTTTTTATTCATATCGTATTCTTTTCTTTTCTCAATTAATATTAAGGCCTCTTCTATTGTTAATTCTGTAGGATCCTTTTCTTCGGGTATTGTTGCATTTAGGGATTTATATTTAATATATGGACCATATTGGCCTTTCATTACTCTTACTGGTTTTTTATCTTCAGGATGTTCGCCTAAGTCTTTTATAATTGAAGAAGACATTCTCCCAGGCTTTGCTTCAGCTATGAGCGTTATAGCTCTATTTAACCCTATTGAAAAAATTTCATCAACGTTTTCTATCCTTGCTGACTTATTCTCACATTTTAAGTAAGGACCAAATCTACCTGTATTTAAGGTGATTTCTTTTTGATTCTCTGGATTAATACCCAGTGATTTAGGGAGTGAGCATAAAAATTTAGCTTTTTCTAAATCTACACTTTCTAATTCAATTCCTTTTGGAATTGATACATTTTTTAATAATTCATTTGCTTCAGGTTTCTTTTTTTTTGTTTTTTTTCTTTTTTTAGGTTTTTCTTCTTCAATATTTTCTTCAAGAATCTTCTCATATTGGAGATAAGGACCAAATCTTCCATTTTTGAGAAAAATATCATTTCCATTTTCATGTTTTCCTAGAAATTTGGGCTCTGCAAGTTGTGACTGAGCTGCTGCTTTAGCTTTTGATAATGGTCTTGTATATTTACATTCTGGATAATTCGAACACCCTATAAAAGCACCTCCTCTAAAACTATTTTTTAAACTTAATGAACCAGTATCACACAACTGACATTTTCTAACTATCTTTCCTTCTTTGTCAGTGTCAAATATCAATGCTCCTAAACTTTCATTTAAAAGATCTAAAACTTCTCTAGTTCTTTTTTCTTTTACCTCTGAAACATTACTATTAAAATCTTTCCAAAACATTTCTAAGACTTTTAACCAACTTTCTTTTCCAGAAGTTATTTCATCTAGCTGATCCTCTAGTCCAGCTGTAAAGTTATAATCCACATACTTTGAAAATAATTTTTCTAAAAATGCAGAAATTAATTTACCTCTATCAGTTGGGAAAAATCTTTTATTAACTATTTCTGCATAACCTCTATTTGCTATTGTTGAAATTATACTTGCATAAGTTGAAGGCCTTCCAATTCCTAACTCTTCTAATTTTTTAACCAAACTAGCCTCAGAGTAACGTGGGGGAGGCTGGGTAAAATGTTGTTCATCAATAAGAGCTTCTATATTAATTGGTCCTTTTGACATCTCAGGTAAAATTTGCTCATCATCATCTTTGCTTTGATTTGAATAAACTTTTAAAAATCCATCAAATTTCAAAACTGATCCGCTTGATTTACATACAGTTTTACCGTCTTCAGACTCAATCGTTATAGTATTTCTATCAAATTTTGCTGTTTCCATTTGAGACGACAGAGCTCTAGACCAAATTAAAGAATATAATTTTTGCTGGTCAGAACTTAAATACTTTTTAACAGAATCTGGATTTCTATTAATATCAGTTGGTCTTATTGCTTCATGCGCTTCCTGAGCATTTTTTGCTTTTTTTCCTGAGTAATTATTTGGATTTTCTGGCAAGTATTCATTTCCATATTCTTTTTTAATAAAATTTCTAAAATCAGAGACAGCATCAGCTGATAAATTAGTTCCATCCGTTCTCATATAAGTAATTAATCCAACTGTATCTCCCTCAATTTCTATTCCTTGATAAAGTTTTTGTGCTATTTGCATTGTTCTTGATGCACCAAAACCCAGTCTACTAGAAGCAACTTGCTGAAGTGTTGAAGTAGTAAAGGGTCCAGAAGGATTTCTGCTAACAACTTTTGAGGAAATATCAGTTATGTTAAATTTTTTGGTCTTAATATCTGAAATTGCCTTTTCAATTTCCTCTTTATTTTTAAATGAGAATTTTTCAATTTTTTCTCCATCAAGTTGAGAAATACTTGATGTAATTTTGCTTTTGTTTTTATCCTGAAAATTAATACTTAAAGTCCAAAACTCTTCAGGTTTGAATAATTCAATTTCATGTTCTCTTTCAGTAATCAATTTTAGTGCAACAGATTGAACTCTACCTGCTGATTTTGAACCAGGTAATTTAGTCCAAAGTATTGGTGATATATTAAATCCCACCAAATAATCTAATGCTCTTCTAGCCATATATGCATCAACTAATAATGGTTCTATCTGTCTTGGATTTTCAATACCATGTGTGACAGCTTTTTTTGTTATTTCATTAAATACTACACGTTCAATTTCTTTATCCTTTAAAAGTTTTTTTTCATCTAAATATTCTTTTACATGCCATGCTATTGCCTCACCCTCGCGATCTGGGTCGGTAGCAAGAATTATTTTCGAGGACTCTTTTGCAGCATCAGTAATTTCTTTTAAATATTTTTTTGAAAAGCTATCAACTTCCCATTCCATTTTAAAATTTTGATCAGGATCAACTGATCCATTTTTTGAAGGAAGATCTCTAATATGACCATAGCTAGCTAAAACGGTATAGTTATCACCTAAATATTTATTAATTGTTTTCGCTTTAGCAGGGCTTTCAACTATGACTAGATTCATAAAATAACAAACTACTCAAAAGAGTTTGATAGTCAAATTAATAAATTTTTGTCTTAGTTTCTTCTTTATTTTTCAAGCGTTTAATATTTTCTCTATGAGTGAAAAATATTAAAATAAACATTATTACGTAAAAAAATACATTTTCTGTACTCTCAAAAATTAAAATATAAACAGGTATTGAAAGTGATCCTATCAAGGAAGATAAAGATGAATATTTAGAAATAAAAAAAATTATTAACCAACAAATACCAAACACTAAACCAAAAATAATATTTAAAGAAAAAAGTATCCCAACATATGTCGCTACACCTTTGCCACCTTTAAATTTTAACCATACTGGAAACACATGACCTATAAAAGCGCATAAAGCTGATATATATAATGCATCAGGAAAATTAATTTTAACGTATAAAACAGGTATTACTGCTTTTAATACATCAAGTATTAGTGTCGAATAACCAATTAGTTTATTACCAGTTCTTAGAGCATTTGTTGCACCAATATTACCAGAGCCTATGTCTCTAATATCTTTTTTTAAAAATATACTAGTTAAAATTAATCCAAAAGGAATTGATCCCATTAGGTATGAGATTATACCTATTATAAAAAGTTCCATTTTTATATTTTAAATAATTCTATACCTTTTACAAATGTATTGGTTACTTTTCCTTGAAGTTTCTTATCTTCAATTGAAGTATTTTTAGATTTAGAGATTAAATTTTCTTTTTTTACAATCCATGGTTTATTGATATCTACTATGCAAAAATCTGCATCATTTCCAATAGACAGGTTTCCTTTATTTATGTTTAATATTTTTGCTGGGTTAGATGTTAATGCTTGAATTATGGTTTCAAGTTTTACAGATCCATTATGAAATAATTCTAAACTTAAAGATAACAATGTTTCAATACCCGACGCACCTGTTGCAGCTTGAGCAAAAGTTAATCTTTTAGATTCTTCATCTTCAGGTTTATGGTCAGAAACAATTACATCAATAGTTTTATCTTTTAATCCTTGAACTAAAGCTTCTCGATCTTCTTCTCTTCTCAGTGGAGGTGATAATTTTAAAAATGTTCTAAAATCTCCAATATCATTTTCATTTAATGAAAGGTTGTTTATTGATACACCGCAAGTAAATTTAACGTTTTGTTTACGTTCTTTAATTATATCTACAGATTTTCCTACTGATAGTTGAGATATATGATATCGACATTTAGTTTTTTCTAAGAGAGTAAGATCTCTTTCAATTATAATTCTTTCAGCAACATCTGGTATGCTTGATAAGCCTAGTTTTGTTGCAATAATACCAGAATTAATCATGCCATTTTTAGCTAAATCGTAATCTTCAGCATGTTGCATTATAAGACATTCCAAATCTTTAGCTGAATTCATAATTCTAGACATAAGTCTAGTATTTTGAATTGTTTTTACCCCGTCAGTAAAAGCAATAATTCCTTTTTTAGCTAGTAACCCAAATTCAGTCATATTGGTGCCGTCAGTGTTTTGAGTTAATGAAGCGCAAGGAAAGATATTTATTTTAGACTTATCACGTCCTCTTCTTTTTAAAAAATCTACAATTGATACATTATCTATAATTGGATCTGTATTAGGCATGGTTACGACGGAAGTTACTCCACCAGACAATGCTGCATTACTTAAAGTCCTAAAATTTTCTTTATATTCATATCCTGGCTCGCCTACAAAAACTCTCATATCGACTATACCAGGAAATATATATTTACCCTTTAAGTCAGTAGGTTTTTCTCTAGTTGGTAAATTGTTTGTATTTACCTTTTTTCCTATTGCTTCTATCTTTCCGTCTTCTCCAATTATTAATCCACCATTTTCGTTTATGGAATTATGAGGATCTATAATGTTTGCATTTATAAAGTATTGTTTTTTCATTTATTCACAAAATATTTTTTAAACATGCCATTCTTACAGCAACACCTAATTCAACTTGTTCCTTAATAACACTTTTGTTTATGTCGTCTGCTAATCTCGTATCAATTTCAATACCTCTATTCATCGGACCAGGGTGCATAATTAAAGCATCTGATTTTGCATGATCGAGTTTATCAGGAGTTAACCCATAATATTCATAGTACTCTCTATTTGATGAGAGGTATGAGCTGCTCATCCTTTCATTTTGTAATCTAAGCATCATTACAATATCACAATCTTTAAGTCCTTTTTTCATATCAGTAAAAGTATTTACCCCAAACCTTTCAATTTCTTTTGGCATAAGATTTGACGGTGCAACTATATTAACTTCTGCTCCTAACATTGTAAGAAGATAAATATTTGATCTAGCTACTCTAGAATGAAGTATATCTCCACATATTGCTATTTTTAATCCTTGAATTTTCTTTTTTCGATTTCTAATTGTTAATGCATCTAGTAATGCTTGTGTAGGGTGCTCACGTCTACCATCACCAGCGTTTAACACTACACAATTAACTTTTTGAGATAAAAGATTACAAGCACCAGAGTCTTGATGTCTTATTACAATTATATCAGGATGCATTGCATTTAGAGTCATTGCAGTATCAATCAACGTTTCACCTTTTTTGATTGCTGTGTTACCCATGTTCATCGACATAACATCAGCTCCAAGTCTTTTTCCTGCAAGTTCAAATGAGCTTTGGGTTCTAGTTGATGGTTCAAAGAATAAGTTTATCTGAGTTTTACCTCTTAACACATCGATTTTTTTATTTTTACTCTGATTTAATTTTATGAAAGTTTCTGACTCATCGAGGATATAATTAATATCACTAATCGACAAATCTTGGATACCTAACAGATGCTTTTGAGAAATTTTAACAGCTTTATTGGTTTTAATTGCCATTAAAATTAACTCTATAGCTATAAAGACCTTAAATGGCAAGGATTAATTATTTAAATAATCTATAGCTCCTTGAAGAATAAATGCAGCTGCGTTTGGATCTATGTTTTTTCTTCGCTTTGACACATTAACATCTAGCTGACTTGATAGATTAAATGCACCTACGGTTGAAAGTCTCTCATCCCAAAGACAAACATCTATACCAACATTTTGATCGATATTTTTAGAGACATCATTTACTGACTGAGCAGAAGGTCCTAATGAACCATCCATATTAATTGGGTAGCCAATAATAATTCCTTTAATATTGTATTCTTCTATTATTTTTTTTAATTCGTTTATTAGTTCTTCATTATTTGTTTTATTTATTGTTTTAAATGGTGTGGCTACAGACTGCCTTTCGTCACAAATTGATACACCGATTCTTTTTGAACCAAGATCTAAACCAATTAATCTAGAGGTTTCAGACTGTTTTTTTTTGAATTCTTCTATAGTGATCATATTGTATATTTTAAACTTAAGTGATAGTTTGCGTCATATTTAAATACCATATGAGTATCGATCTTAAAACAATAAAGCACATATCAAAATTATCAAGAATCTCTGTAGATGAGAAAAAAGCAGAAAAACTTGTAGGAGATTTAAATTCTATTTTTGATTTTATTGAAAAACTTAATGAATTAAAAACTGACAATGTTGAACCTTTAACTTCTGTTGCAGAGACAACTCTAAAATTAAGAGCTGATGAGGTAAAAAGTAAAAATTTAAGAGAACAAGTAATAAAAAATTCTCCCAAGGAAAATGAAGATTATTTTGTAGTGCCAAAGGTAATTGAATAATGTCAGATATAACTAAACAATCATTATCTGAATTAGTAGAAAATATAAAAAGTAAAAAACTTTCTTCAAGCGAGGTTACTAAAGCATTTGTTGAAAGGTCAGAAAAATCAAAAGAATTAAATGCATATATAACCGAAGATTATGCAAATGCTGTAAATAAAGCAAAAAAGTTTGATGAGAAACCTAATCTTGATTTAAAATTACCTGGAATTCCAATGGCTGTAAAAGATTTATTTTGCACAAAAGATTTAAGAACCACAGCGGGTAGTAAAATTTTAAATAACTTTGTTCCTACTTACGAGTCAACTGTCACACAAAATATTTGGAATGAGGGAGCTATCCTCATGGGTAAATTAAATTGTGATGAATTTGCAATGGGCTCGTCTAATGAAACTAGTTTTTTTGGTAATGTACAAAACCCAATTGATAAGAATTTAGTTCCAGGAGGATCATCTGGTGGATCATCTTCTGCAGTAGCAGCTCAATTGACACCAATAACTATTGGAACAGATACAGGTGGATCAATAAGACAACCTGCTTCTTTTACAGGAACAGTTGGATTGAAACCTACTTATGGTAGTTGTTCAAGATACGGAATTGTAGCTTTTGCTTCTTCATTAGATCAAGCTGGTCCAATGGCCCAAAATGTAAAAGACTGTGCATTGTTACAAGAAGTAATTAGTACTTATGATGATAAAGATTCCACATCAATAGATTTTAAAAGAAATGAGTACAGCAAAGAATTAACGAAAGATATTAAGGGTAAAAAAGTTGGTATACCAAAAGAATATAGAGTTGATGGCATGCCCAAAGAAATAGAGGATCTTTGGAAAAAAGGTATTGAATATGCAAAAGATTGTGGAGCTGAGATTATTGATATATCTCTACCTCATACAAATTATGCCCTACCAACTTATTACATTGTAGCACCAGCAGAGGCTTCATCTAATTTAGCTCGATATGATGGTGTTAAATATGGATTTAGAGCTAAGGGAGAAAATCTTATAGATATGTATGAAAAGACAAGATCAGAGGGTTTTGGTGCAGAAGTTCAAAGAAGAATTATGATTGGAACTTATGTTTTATCGTCAGGTTATTATGATGCTTATTATCTCAAAGCTCAAAAAGTTAGAAAACTAATTAAAAATGATTTTGATGAAGCATTCAAAAAAGTTGACGCAATTCTCACACCTTCAACACCAAGCTCTGCATTTAAGATTGGAGAGAAGAAAGATGATCCAGTTTCAATGTATTTAAATGATATCTTTACCGTACCAGTAAATTTAGCAGGTTTACCAGGACTTTCTATTCCAGCTGGGCATGATGCTAAAGGATATCCCCTTGGATTACAAATTATTGGCAAAGCTTTTGATGAACAAAATATATTAAACATTTCTTATGCCATGGAGGAAAAAATAAATTTTAAGAATAAAATTAATGACTGGTGGATTAAATGAGTAAAAATAATTCAGAATATCTAATTAATAGAAAAGACAATCAATATGAAGTTGTAATAGGATTAGAGGTTCATGCGCAAGTAACTTCAGAATCAAAATTATTCTCATCATCTGCAACTAAATTTGGAGCTGAACCTAATACTCAAGTAAGTTTAGTTGATGCTGCTTTTCCTGGAATGTTGCCGGTAATTAATGAATTTTGTGTAAAACAAGCAATTAAAACAGGCATTGGTCTTAATGCAAAAATAAATAAACGTTCAGTATTTGACAGAAAAAATTATTTTTATGCAGATCTACCTCAAGGGTATCAAATTTCTCAATTTAAAGACCCAATAGTAGGTGCAGGCAGAGTTATTTTAGATATGCCCGATGGTCAAAAAGAAATAGGTATTGAAAGATTACATTTAGAACAGGATGCTGGAAAAAGTATTCATGATCTTGATCCTCAAAGCACATTTGTTGATTTGAATAGATCTGGTGTAGCTTTAATGGAGATTGTCAGTAAACCAGACCTTAGATCTCCTGATGAAGTGAGCACATATATAAAAAAATTAAGATCAATTATGAGATATTTAGGAACATGTGATGGAAATATGCAAGAAGGATCACTGAGAGCAGATGTTAATGTATCTGTGAGATTAAAAGGCTCAAAGGAATTTGGTACAAGATGTGAAATTAAGAATGTAAATTCTATTAAATTTATGCAAATGGCTATTGAATATGAAGCCAATAGACAAGTTGATTTAATTGAGGAGGGTAAGTCAATCAATCAAGAAACTCGTCTCTTTGATACAAAAAAAAATGAAACAAGATCTATGAGATCTAAAGAGGATGCCCATGATTATAGATATTTTCCAGACCCAGACTTATTACCTTTAGAGGTTTCTGATGAATTTGTTAATACAATAAAGTCTGATATTCCTGAATTACCAGATGATAAAAAGAGAAGATTTATTGATGAGTTTAAACTTACACCATATGAAGCAACCATTTTGGTTTCAGATATTGATACAGCAAAATATTTTGAAGAAGTTCTAGCTAAAATGGGAAAAAATAAAGATATTAAGTTAGCAGTAAATTGGATTACAGGTGAGCTATTTGCTGTTTTAAATAACAAAAATTTAGAAATTTCTGATAGCCCAGTTGGTGCAAAAAATTTAGCTATATTAGTAAATTTAATTAAGAATGGAACAATTTCTGGAAAAATAGCTAAAACAGTTTTTGAATTAATGATTGATGGCGATAAAGATCCACAAAAAATTGTTGAGGAAAAAGGATTAAAACAACAAAGTGATCCTAAAGCTTTAGAAGCAATAATAGATAAAATAATCAATGATAACAGAGAAAAAGCTGTTGAATATAAACAGGGTAAAGAAAAATTATTTGGTTTTTTCGTTGGTCAAGCAATGAAAGCTTCGGGTGGTAAAGCTAATCCTAAATTAATTAATGAGATATTAAAGAAAAAGCTTTAACACAATGGGTGGAAACCTTGATATCACAGAGAAATTACAAAATTATATAAATGATTTTGGTTTAAAGTTAAATCCAATTCAAGAGGAAATAATTAATTATAATAAATCACTAGGGGATGTTAAAAGAATGCAAGTTGATCCTGTTCAGTGTCACTTTCTTCATTTAATGATAAAGGTCTCAAACATTAAAAATGTACTTGAAATAGGAACTTTTACAGGACTTAGCGCGCTTTCAATTTCACTTGCATTACCAGATGATGGAAAATTAATTGCTCTAGATAAAAATGAAGATACTAACAAAATAGCAATGGATTTTTTTAAGAAGGCCGATCAAAATCATAAAATTCAAACAATAATAAATCCTGCTCTTGATACTTTAGAAGAGTTAAGTAATGAAAAGTTTGATATGGTTTTTATAGATGCAGATAAGATGAATTACAAAAAATATTATGAAAAATCTTTAGGATTAATAAATCAAGGTGGATTAATTATTATCGATAATGTTTTATGGCACGGAGAAGTTGTTGATGAAAAAAATGATGACAAATTTACAATTAATATAAGAGAATTTAATAAATTTGTATCTGAAGATAATAGGGTAGAACAAATCATTATCCCATTAGGTGATGGAATGACCGTATGTAGAGTTTTGTAATGTTTAAAGTTTTTGGCTTTTATAAATTTATTAAGATTAAATCATTAAAAAGAAACAAAGATATTTTACAAAAATTTACTACAACATACAATATAAGGGGAACAATAATTATTTCAAAAGAAGGATTAAATGGAACTATATCAGGTCATATAAAAGATATTGATATAACAATTAAAAAATTAAAATCTTTATTCTTATTTAAGCACTTTGATAATAACAATTCGTCTAAATCAAAATTTCAACCATTTCAAAAACCTAAAATTAAGATTAAAAATGAAGTTGTCCCAATGAATTTGATATTAAATCCTAGAGACAGAAATACTAAATCTCACTTAGATCCAAAAGAATGGAATGAATTAATAAAGAATAAAGATACACATATTATTGATACTAGAAAACCTTTTGAGTACAAAGTTGGCACATTTAAAAAATCTGTAAATCCCAATATAAATAATTTTAGAGATTTTCCTAAATATTTGAATAAGCTTAAAAAAAATAAACCAGTAGCCATGTTCTGTACTGGTGGAATACGTTGTGAAAAAACATCTGTATATTTAAAGAAGAAAGGTTTTAAAAATATATATCAGTTAAACGGTGGTATTTTAAACTACCTAAAGAAAATTAACAAAAAAGACAGTTTATGGAAAGGAGAGTGTTTTGTTTTTGATCACAGAATTAGTCTCAAACATGGTTTGGTTTTAGGTTCTTATTCTATGTGTAGTGGTTGTAGAAAGCCTATTTCATCAAAAGACAAAAGATCTAAAAAATTTGAGGAGGGTGTTTCGTGTCCAAATTGCTATAACAACCTAACAGAGTCACAAAAATCACGTTTTAGAATGAGACAAAGTCAGATATACAAAGCGAAACAATCTGGAAAAAAATATATTTTCCAAAAAGAATTTAAATAAGGATATTTTTGTCTACTTCATACAAGCTCACTAAAGATCCAATATGGTTTCTACTTCGTAAGGTTACAATACCTGCAAGTGTTGGATCTCTTTTTCAAACATTTTATAATCTTGTTGATACTTGGTTTGCAGGAAAAATATCAGCTGAAGCAATAGGTGCGATAGCTAAATCATTTCCAATTTATTTTACCATAATTGCTGTTGGTGTTGGAATAGGTGCGGCTACTAATGCAATGATTGGTAATTCAATAGGTGAAAGAAAAGAGAGAGTTGCATCAATGTATATAGCTCAATCTTTAATTTTTTCTGTAGCAATTTCAATTTTAGTTACAATTTTTGGACTAAATACATCTAATTTTCTTCTTGGAGTAATGGGATCTGATGACACTGGTATTGAACTTACTAGAGAATATTTAGATATTATTTTTTATGGAACTTTTATTGTATTAATTCAAATTTCTTTAAATGGAACATTAAATGCTCAAGGCGATACCAAAAGTTATAGAAATGTTTTAATATTTAGTTTTTTCTTAAATATTTTTCTAAATCCTCTTTTTATATGGGGTTATGGAATTATTCCTGCTTTTGGTATAGCTGGACTTGCTATAGCAACAGTGATTTCACAGCTGATTGGAACAATCTATTTAGCCTATAAAGTTAATAATTGTAAAATCAAAAAATACTTAAAATTAGTATGTTTTATTCCTAAGTTTGAATATTTAAATCCTTTAACAAGGCAGTCGGTTCCTGTTATGTTTAGCATGTTATTTATTGGAGTTGGAATTTTTAATATTTTATATTTTATTGGACAATTTGGCGATTTAGCAACAGCGGGATATGGAGCAGCTTTAAGAGTAGAGCAAGTTTTTTTACTTCCAGTAATTGGATTAAATACAGCGGTACTTTCTATAGGGGGCCAAAACTTTGGTGCAAAAACTTTTGATAGAATACGAGAATTATACACAAAAGCTTTATTTTTTGGATCCTCTTTTATGGCTGTTGCTGGAATAATATTATTTTTTGGTGCTGAGTTCTTTGTGTCTTTATTTACAGAAAATCAAGAAGCAGTGAAACATGGAGCAATTTATTTAAAAGTTGCAGCTTTGATTGGGCCAATTTATCCAGTATTCTTTATCACAACAGCTGTATTTCAAGCTGTAAAGAAACCTCTTTATAGTCTTTATTTAAGTATATTGAGATTAACAGCTTTTCCATTTTTAAGCTTATGGTACGTAATTAATATTAAAGGAGGAGATTATGAAGACATATTTTATACAATTATGGCTACTAATTGGTTAATGGGAATTGCTGTTTTGATATTTATTGGTTATTTTCTAAATAATGTATTTAAACAAAATAAATCTCTTTTTAGTTATTAGTATTTGTCTAATATTTTTTTTTCTTACTTATTTTGATGTAAAATCTCAAGAATTAAAGATTGTAGATGGCGATACAATTCATTTAAATTCTGAAAAAATAAGATTTCCTGGTATTGATACTCCGGAGCTAAAGCAAACATGCATTAAAGATAATGAAGTAATTCAATGTGGAAAAAAAGCAAAAGAGTTATTAATTAAACGAATTGGTAATAGCAAAGTTAATTGTATTAAAGAAGGTAAAGATATATATGGTAGAATTCTAGCAGAATGCTTTATTGAAAATATTAGTTTATCAAGTTATTTAGTAAGGAATGGATATGCATTTGCATATAGAAAATATTCGCAAAAATTTATACCAGATGAGGATTTTGCACGAATAAATAAAAATGGAATGTGGTCTATGACATTTGAATTTCCGTGGGAATACAGAAAAAAAATTAATAATGAATAATATAAATTATAATTGGAATTACCCTACAACTATATGGGTTGGGCAAAATAGAATCAAAGATTTATCATTAGCCTGTAAAAAATTAAATATCAGTAAACCACTATTTGTAACAGATAGCGAATTAGTTAAATCTAATATTGTAAAAAAAACATTATTAGATTTAAAAAAAGAGAATTTATCATTTGAGACATTCTCTAATGTATCTGGTAATCCATGTGGGTCTCATGTAGAGGAAGGAGTTAATTTTTTTAATCAAAAAAAATGTGATGGTGTAATTGCTTTTGGTGGTGGTAGTGGATTAGATGTGGGAAAAGCAATAGCCTTTATGTCTGGTCAAAATCTACCAATATGGGATTTTGAGGATATTGGAGACAATTGGACAAGAGCAAATAATGATATGATTTCACCAATTATAGCCGTACCAACAACAGCGGGAACTGGTTCTGAAACAGGTAGAGCTTCTGTAATTCTAGATGAAAAAACTGGTGTTAAAAAAATTATTTTTCATCCTAAATTTTTACCTTCAATAGTTATTTTAGATCCTATTCTAACAATTGATTTACCATCAAATATTACTGCTGCCACAGGCATGGATGCTTTAGCTCATAATCTTGAAGCATATTGTGCGCCTGGTTATCATCCTATGGCAGATGGGATTGCGCTTGAAGGAATGAGACTTATAAAAAATTCATTATTAAACGTTGTAAATGATGGATCAAATATAGAAGCTCGAATGAATATGTTAACTGCATCGAGCATGGGATCGACGGCATTTCAAAAAGGTTTGGGTGCAATACATTCACTTAGTCATCCTTTAAATGCACAATATAACGTTCATCATGGCTTATCTAATGCTATATTTATGCCCTATGTTTTAACATTTAATAAAACTTTTATAGAAAATAGAATTATCTTAATATGTGAATACCTGAACATGGAAAAAAACTTTGAAACTTTTTTAAATTGGATATTGCATTTAAGAAAAAAGCTTGAAATTCCTCATAAAATTACAGACATCATTGATCTAAAAGATATTAATTTGGATAAGCTATCAAAAATGGCTCTAGATGATCCATCAACGTCATCTAATCCTAGAAAATTAAATATAAATGATATGAGAATTATGTATGAGCATAGTATTTCAGGAGAATTATTTAAATGAAAAAAATTTTACTGGTAGAAGGAAATTTAAGAGAAGAAAATCAAAGTTTTACAGATGGAGGCATTAAAACTCATACTGAAAGTTTAAAAGACAGTATCAGTTTTTTTACAAAAACGCTTGAATTAGATGTTGTAAACCCATCATCTGATAAGAATTTGTCTGAAGTAACTGAAGATTTAACAAAGTATGATGGCATGATTTGGGGTGGTAGCAGTCTTAATATTTATAATGATACAGTTGAAATAAGAAGACAATTAGATTTCATGAGAGAATGTCAAAAAAAAATTAAGAATATTTTAGCTATCTGTTGGGGATTACAGGTAGCGGTTACTGTGGCTGGGGGTGTTGTTAAAAGATGCAATAAAGGCGCACATAGAGGAATCGCACATAATGTCAAAATTAATAAAAATGGCTTATCACACCCATTATATAAAAATAAAAATGAAACTTTTAATACTCCAGCATTTAATTTTGATGAAGTTTCAACACTACCAAACAACTCTACTTTGTTGTCTTCCAACGAAATAAATAATGTAATGGGTATAAATTTTAAAAATGGAGTTAGTGATATTTGGGGAATCCAATATCATCCTGAAATCACATACGATAAAATGATTACATTAATTCATTTTAGAAAAGACAGATTGTTAAATAATAAGGCTTTTACAGATGAAGACGAAATTAACTCTCATGTAAAAATGATTGCAGAAGAGAATAAAATTACAAATAAAAATAACAGAATGAAAGAACTTGAAAATTGGTTAAATAAAATTATTTAACTAATTATTCATTTTTAATTTCTTCTCTAATTTTCTAACAAAATATGAAACAATCAAAATTAATATTAAATATTCTAATATTAAAAAAGTATAGATTTCTAAAGGCCTATAAGTTGTAACAACTAATTCATTAGCTTTTCTAGTTAAATCACCTATTCCAATTATTGATACTAATGAGGACATTTTTAATACATACACAAATTGATTTCCTATAGCAGGCAAAATATTTTTTATTGCTTGAGGAAGTATTACTAATCTTAATCTTTTAAAAAAATTTAAACCCAAGGAACTTCCAGCCTCCCATTGTGCCTTTTTAATTGAGTTTATTCCTGCTCTAAAGATTTCAGCTTGAAAAGCGCTTTCACTTATTGATAAAGCAATTATCCCTGAAACAAATGGACTAAAACTAATACCAGTCATGATAGGTAATCCATAGTAAATCCAAAGTATTAGGACTAATAATGGGATTGCTCTTACGATCTCAACATAACCAATATTAACATAGGTTAGAAATTTATTTTTGGCCAAAGATGGTATAGCAACAACAAATCCTAAAATCATTGATATAATAATTGAAACAACCGAAATATAGATAGTTGTTGTTAAGCCACTTAGTAAAAATTTAAGATTTGTAAGTCCTTCTATATTATTTGGTGATATTATGAACCAGCCCAATTCTTGGCCTGTACAAGATGTAAGCGTTATAAATAAAAGTAAAAAAAATATTTTTTTCACTTTTAAAGTTATAGAGAATTAATAAATAATTTCTAACTGATTATAAACTTTTTAAATTGTATTTAGATAATAATTTTTTAAAAAAACCTGAGTTTTTTTTCTTTTCAATCCAATCACTTACATAATCATTCCAAACTGTATCATTTTTAGGCACCATCATTGCTAAAAAAGCTGGGTTTTTTTCACCATCAGGAACTATTGCTAATTGAGGATAAGTGATTACCAATTTATTAGCTTCTGTAGAGCTCGTAATATTTCCGTCTGCTCTTCCAGCTAAAACTTCTTGAAAATCTCTTGCTGGAGCTTCAACTGATTTTAATGTTGATTTTGGAAAAAATTCTTTAGCTTTTTGTTCTTGAGAAGTTCCAAGAGTTGTAGCAATTGTTACATTACTGTTATTTAATGAGTCCCATGTTGAAAATTTATTTAAATTTTTCTTTAGTACAAGAGGAACTGTTCCATATTTATAATAAGTAGTTGTAAAACCAGCCACTTCTGCTCTTTTAGCTGTTTTAGTAACACTAGTTGAAATATCATATCTACCTGATGTAATTCCTGAAACTATTGTTTTCCATTCAGTTGGAACAAAAGTAACTTTTACACCCATATCTTTTGCTAACTCATTCATCACATCAATATCAAAACCTTTATATTTATTAGTTGCTGGATCTTTCATAGTCATTGGATCCCAATCTCCTGTGGTACCAACTTTAAGTTCACCAGAGGATAAAATTTGATCTAGCTTTGAGTCCGCGTTAACTGATAGGGGTAAAAGCACTAATAGTGCAAGTAAGATAATTTTTTTCATAATTACTTTTAGCTTAAAATTGTGAATTAGAAATCTATAACCTTGACGCACTATCATTTATCCAAGAGCATAAATGCTCTGAAAATGAACGTCTAACAAATAGATTAACTAAGTTTAGATCTTTATGATGAATTATAACATCTGTGTTATTTAGTAAAGTTTGAGTTGTAGAACCCTTTTTTTCCTTAAATTCATTAAAATTAAAAGGACTACCTGAAGAAAACAATTCAAAAATATTTTCTCCTTGTAATTCAAGCAATACTAATTGATCAGTTACATCAGTAACTGCTCCTAAATTAGTTTTAGAAATACTATTATATAGCGTCTCTTCTAATTCATATATATTGCTATCTTTTTGAACTGTTTCATTTGAAAAGATCATCCATTCATCTGGACTTAACCAGATTGAGGTAAGTTTATCACTTGAAGATGAGGTATTGGCTTCCGTAGGTAATATCATGTTTAAGTTTTTACCAACTGATGTAAAAAATTCTCTTTTTTTTCCTCTTAAATTAAGTTTCATAATTGGTGAAATTTCTTTAATTGATAAACCATTATGGTTTATTTCATCTTTTAAAATACTATTATAATTAAGCATTTAACCTCTTATTTTCTTCATCAAAAAATACTGGATTAGCTACAGTTACACTAATTATTTTATCTTCCATTGGAATAAATAATTTTTTACCCATCATATCTTTTCCACCCTTAACAACTGCTAAAGCAATAGATTTATTCAAATTTGGACTGAAATAACTAGAAGTTATATGCCCTAACATTTGGATAGGATTTTGATTTAATTCAGATACAATTTGAGCACCTTCCTCTAAAATTATGTTTGGATCATCAGTTAATAATCCAACTAATTGTTTTCGATCCTCTCTCATTGTATCTGATCTATATAATGATCTTTTACCAATAAAATCATATTTCTTTTTGCTAACTATCCAATCCATTTGGAGATCAACAGGAGTCATTGTTCCATCTGTGTCTTGACCAACTATAATGAAACCTTTTTCTGCTCTTAACAAGTGCATAGATTCTGTACCATATGGAGTAATGTTATATTCTTTTCCAGCTTCTATACATTTTTCCCATAGTGCTTTCCCAAAACTTGCTTGAATATTAATTTCATAACTATGCTCACCAGTAAAACTTATTCTCATTACTCTACATTTAATGTTATTAATTTTTGCTTCTTTAAACGACATATGAGGAAAATTTTCATCAGAAAGATCCAAATCTGGAATAATTTTTTTTAATATCTTTTTACTATTAGGACCACAAACACTAGCTGTTGCATAATGATCAGTAACAGAAGTTAGATACACATCTAGCTCAGGCCATTCAGTTTGTAGATAATCCTCAAGTTTTCCTAAAACATTAGCAGCACCACCTGTTGTAGTCGTCATTAGATAATGGTTTTCTCCTAACCTTGTAGTAACACCATCATCATAAACCATTCCATCTTCGTTAAGCATTAGTCCATATCTACATTTACCAATGGCAAGTTTTGACCAGGCATTAGTGTAAACTCTATTTAAAAATTCAGAAGCATCACTTCCTTGAATATCAATTTTACCAAGTGTAGATGCATCTAAAATCCCAGCACTTTCTCTTGCAGCTTTACTTTCTCTCTGTACTGCTTGATGCATAGTTTCTCCATTAATGGGATAGTACCAACTTCTTTTCCATTGACCAACATTTTCAAACTTAGCTTTTTTTTCAATATGCCAATCATTCATCGCTGTTCTTCTAAATATATCAAAAAATTCTCCAACATTTCGTCCAACAATAGTTCCAAAAGTTAAAGGAGTGTAGGGAGGTCTAAAGGTTGTAGTACCAAGTTCGCCCATTTTTACACCCGCAGTATCAGCAATTATTCCAAGGGCGTGCATATTTCCGAGTTTACCTTGATCAGTACCCATACCGGTTGTTGTGTATCTTTTTACATGTTCAATTGATCTAAAACCCTCACGTAATGCTAATTTAATATCCTTTGCTGTAGCATCATTTTGATAATCCACAAATGGTTTAGTTTTTCCAATAGCCTTATCAGATGGAAGTAACCAGATATTCCTCTTTGAAGTTTCTTCTTCACTTTCTATTGCAATATTATCAAAATCAGTTTGGCTTATTTTTAAAAATTCTTTTAGTTTAATTGACAATTCATTTATTATTTCTTTTAAATTAAACTTCCCATTGCATGAGCCAACACTAATTTGATCTGAAGGGTATTTATTTGGTAAAAATACATTGTTATCTTCATCAAATTTTAATTTGCCACCTGATTGAGTAAACAAATGTACAGCTGGTGTCCAACCACCTGCTACACCTAAACAATCACATGAAATATTAATTCTATCACCAGTTACTGTCATCCCATCATTTGATAATTTCATTATTGAAATGTTATTTAGTCTTCTATAACCATTAGTATCAACAACTGTATGTGACCAATAAATTTGAATTCCTACTTGTTCAATAGCTTTAACAATTTTTGAATTTGAATTATTTCTAATATCTATAATTGCATCAACTTTGATACCTTTGTTGTATAAACATAATGCACTTTCATAGGCACTATCATTGTTTGTGAAGAACACGTTTTTTTCACCACATTTAACGCCAAAGAAATCAGCATATTTTTTTACAGCAGTTGATAGCATTATTCCTGGTCTATCGTTGTTATTAAAAATAAGCGGTCTCTCCAAAGCACCTGTTGCAAGTATTACTTTTTTAGCTCTTATTTTTAAAAGTCTTTGTCTTACTTTATTATTTTTATATTTTTTTTCTAAATGATCTGTTAAATTTTCTCTAGCTAATAAATAATTATACCCATGATAGGCTGCTACACTTGTTCTTGTTTTAATTTCCAGGTTACTAATATTTTTTAGTCCATTTATTTCTTTTTTGATCCAATCTGAGGAACTTTGATTGTCAATTTTATTAAACTCTTTATTTTGATATATTGTTGCTCCACCAAGTTCATTTTTTTCATCAATCAATAAAGTTTTAAAATTATTTTTAGCAGCATTTTTGGCAGCCAATATTCCCGATATACCTGCCCCAACAACGAGAACATCACAATGGATATTTCTATGATCATAAATATCAGGATCTTTTTCTGATGGTGATTTACCTAAACCGGCTGAATGTCTTATAAAAAATTCATATTTTTCCCAAAAGCTAGCTGGCCACATAAAAGTTTTATAATAAAAACCAGCAGGTAAAAATGGAGAAATGAGATTATTTATTCCACCAATATCAAAATTTACGTTTGGCCAACAATTTTGGCTTGAAGCTTCTAAACCCTCATAAATTTCAACCTCTGTAGCTCTAACGTTAGGTTCTGTTCGATTTGTCTTATCATTAACTTGAACAATGGCATTTGGTTCTTCTGAACCAGCTGTCATAATTCCTCTTGGTCTGTGATATTTAAAACTTCTTCCTACTAAATGAACATCATTAGCGAGTAGAGCGGAGGCTAATGTATCGCCTTTAAATCCATAATATGTTTTACCATTAAACTTAAATGAAACTCTATGTGTTTCATCAATATATTCACTAGATTTAACTCTTAAATTTGCCGACATATTATTCTAACGGTGGTTTTTCACCCATTTTATAAACTAATTTGATTTCATCATTAGATGTATCTCTGACCATATTGAACCACTTTCTACATCCATGTGCATGGTTCCATCTTTCAAACTGAACACCCTTAATATTTTTTCTCATAAATAAATACTCTGCCCATTCATCATCACTTAATTCAGTAGGTTGTTTCGGTCTTTCTATGTGTGCTTCACCACCGGCTTTAAATTCTTGCTGATCTCGCTCTCCACAATAAGGACAATTAATTACAAACATTAGTGAGCAACAGCTGCAGCTCCATGTTCATCAACAAGATCACCACTAACAAATCTATTTAAATTAAATGCAGCATTAAGTTTATGTGGTTCATCATTTGCAATAGTATGAGCAAATAAATCTCCTGATCCTGGAGTTGCTTTAAATCCACCAGTACCCCAACCACAATTAAAATATAATCCTTTAATTGATGTCTTGCTTAATATAGGGCTTGCATCAGGACAAATGTCTACAATTCCACCCCATTGTCTTAACATTCTCATTCTACTGAAAATTGGATAAAGTTCTAAAATTGCATTAAGAGTACCTTCAACAATTTGATGACTTCCTTTTTGTGTATAAGATACATAATCATCTGTTCCTGCACCTATAACTAACTCACCTTTATCAGATTGACTAACATAAGCATGTACGGCGTTAGACATAACTACTGTATCTATTATTGGTTTTACAGGTTCTGAAACTAAAGCTTGTAATGGTTTACTTTCAAGTGGTAGTCTCAAACCAGCCATATTAGCAATTACACTGGAATGACCAGCAGCTACGACACCAATTTTTTTTGTTTTTATAAATCCTCTTGTTGTTTCTATACCTTCTACGGCATCACCATTTCTTTTAATTCCTATAACTTCACAATTCTGAATTATATCAACTCCCATTTCATCTGCTCCTCTAGCATAACCCCATGCTACAGCATCATGTCTAGCTGTACCAGCTCTTCTTTGAAGTGTTCCACCTAAAACAGGATATCTAATGTCAGGTGATGTATTTATAATTGGACAAAATTTTTTTACCTCATCAGTATTTAAATAAACAGCATCAATGCCATTTAGTCTGTTTGCATGTGTCCTTCTTTTTAAATCTCTAACATCTTGAAGATTGTGTGCTAAGTTCATTACACCTCTTTGACTAAACATTACATTGTAATTTAGTTCTTGAGATAATCCTTCCCAAATTTTTAAAGCATGATCATAAAGACCAGCGCTAGCATCCCATAAGTAGTTGGATCTTATGATTGTAGTATTTCTTCCTGTGTTTCCTCCACCTATCCATCCTTTTTCTACAACAGCAATATTTTTCATATCATGTTTTTTTGCTAAATAATATGCAGTTGCTAAGCCGTGACCACCACCACCAACTATTACCGCATCATATTCTTTTTTTGGCGTAGGATCTTTCCATGCCTTTTCCCAATTTTCGTGGTACGAAAATGCATTCTTAATAAGAGAAAATACTGAATACTTATTTTTCATAATTATCGAATAATTACTTTATAAATATTGAATTTTCAATACAATCACTTATTACACATTGTCTTACGGAAGAGTGGGTGAGAGGCTGAAACCAGTCGTTTGCTAAATGACCGTGCGAGGAAACTTGTACCGAGGGTTCGAATCCCTCCTCTTCCGCCATTAAAATAGAGGCTGATCCTTAAAAAAATCTTTCATTAATATGGGTTTTTTTTCTAAAATGTACCTATATACATTATAATTCTCCAAAACCCTTTGAACATAATTTCTAGTCTCTTTAAATTTAATTAACTCAATCCAATCCACATAGTTAATTTGTTTTTTTTGAGGGTTCTTATTAATTTTTTTCCAATATTTTACTCTATTGGGCCCAGCATTGTAAGCAGCAGTAGCAAAAGGGTAGGCACCATCATATTGAAGAATTAATCCAGCAATATAGTGCGATCCTAAATTTATATTATATTCTGGATCAGTAGTTAATCTAGATTTTGAATAAGGTAATTTTGCTTGTTTTGAAACAAGCTTAGCTGTGTAAGGCATTAACTGCATTAGCCCTTTTGCACCAGCATGACTGTTAGCACTTAAATCAAATTCACTTTCTTGTCTTATAATAGATAATATAAATGCACTTTCAGGAATCTTTCTTCCATTTATTTTTTTTGGTGTACTTATGATTGGATAATTATAGGTGTTATGAAATCTTTTTTGATATGATGCTATTTTCGAAACTTGTATCGCAAAATCATATCTTTCAATATTTGTTGCAACTTCAGCTGCTAAGATTTCACTTCCTTTTTGGATATTATCGTTAGCAAGATGTCTCAATATATGCTTTGTATATTTATCTTTTTTTAATTCATTTAGTAAATATGAAATTTTAACTAATTCTTTATTAAAGAAAACGTATCTATATTTCTTATCTACCTCCATATCCTTGTTAAGTTCAAATTTTGCATTAGGATTAAGTTTTAAAAATGCTAGTTGACCATAGTATGTTGTCAAGTATTTAGAAGCTTCTTGATACCATTTGTTCGATTGTTCTTTATCTTTTAGTTTATCATAAGTTTTTCCAAGCCAATAAGCACCTCTTGAAGTACTTATTGGATAACTAACGTTTTCATAAAAATTTTGAAAATGATTTTTTGCTAATAAAGGATCTTTTAAAAAACTAAGCGCAATCCACCCACTCATCCATTCTGCAGCAGCATATTCAGATCCTTCAGATAATGCATGATTACTTGAAATCTTATAAGCTAGCTCATATTTTTTTTTGTAAATTAATGATCTAGAAATAATCTCTCTTTCAGTCCACCATTTGTCTGGTCTTACTAAATAATCTTTTGTATTTTTTATTTTGACTAAAATCTCAACAGATGAATCTACACGACCTCTTTTTCTTCTCCATTTTAATCGATCATAGTTTAATCCAGCATCATTCTTAAATTTACTTGGTACATTTTTAATTGCCTGATCAACACCGTAAGATTTACTCATCAATAATTGTCTAGCATTATATAAAAGTTCATAATCTTTAGGCAAATACCTTAATAATCTTCTTAAATCCCAATATTTATTGTTCCAAGCTAAGTAGTCAGCTCTTTTTATATAATCTTCTTCATTTAAATATTTTTTAAATTTTTTTCTATAAAAAATTAATTCACTTTTTGATAAATCGGCACTTATCCATCCTTGTTTTATTAAATCCTTTCCTTTTGTTAATTCTCCGCGCAAGATATGACTTTCTCCTAAAATCATTTTTCCAAATCCACTAAGAGGCTCTTCATTATTAAACCAATCTATTATCTTTTTTGGGGATATTTTTTTTGTCGATAGTTTGTGTTCTGCAAGATATTTTATTCTACCAATTCTTGCGTAATTAGGATTGTTATCTATAAATATTTTATAATCATAAAAAGATGCGGAGTTACCAGAGGTTAATAGATGTCTCCACTGTATAAAATCATATATTGATTTATCTTTGGCTTTTTTTGCTGTTTTTAGTGAAGATGACCATTTACCTTTCTCCATTTCAGAAATGGCTTTTTTTGCTAAACTAAAGTCTTTCTTATTGTAATATTTTGAAATTTTTATACTTTGAATTTTATTTATTCCAGCAATAGCTGGTTTTTTTTTAGGTATTAAAAAATTAAATTTTTCCTCAACTTCAACTTTGATTTTCTTTTCATTTATTTTACTTTTTGGCTTTTTTAAAGGTTTTAAAATATTAATAGAAATTTTTTTTTCTATTTCTTTTCCAGTAAGTATAGGTTTTTTCAAAGGAATAATCGTCGTAATTTCAGCTCTAACACAAATATTATTAAAAAAAATTAATGTAACTATTGACGATAAAAATAATATTTTTTTTAACATAATCTTTTACTATATGAATCTATAAAGTATGTTATAAGTATTTATGTTCAAAGGATCAAATGTTGCTTTAATCACTCCGTTCAAGAATAATGAGCTTGATGAGGAATCGTATATAAAACTAATTCATTTTCATTTAGAAAATGGTACTAATGGATTAGTTCCAGCGGGTACAACTGGAGAATCTCCAACATTAAGTCATGATGAGCATCAAAGAGTTATTGACCTTTGTATTAAAGAAAGTAACGGAAAAATACCTGTGATTGCAGGGACTGGATCAAATTCTACAGAAGAAGCAATATCATTAACCAAACATGCTGAAAAAGCTGGAGCTGACGGAGCTTTGATAGTAACTCCTTATTACAACAAACCAACTCAAGAAGGTTTGTATCAACATTATAAGGCTATAAATGATAATGTGGGTATACCAATTATTATTTACAACATACCTAGTCGATGTGTAATTGATATGTCTGTTGACACTATGGCAAAATTATTCGAACTTAAGAATATTGCTGGTGTAAAAGATGCTACGGGAGATTTAAAAAGACTTGATGATACAATAAAAAAACTTGGACCTGAATTTATTCAACTAACTGGTGAAGATGGATTGGCATTAAAATTTAATAAAAGAGGAGGTGTTGGAATTATTTCAGTAACAGCAAACATAGCACCTAAATTGTGTTCAGACATGCAAAAATTTTCTAAGTCTAACTCAGATAATGAGATTGAAGAAGCAGAGAGAATAGATCAAATATTACAACCTCTACATAAATCCTTATTTATTGAAAGCAATCCAGCTCCAGCGAAATATGCTGCTAAACTTTTAGGATTATGTGATGATGAAATAAGATTACCGCTAGTTAAAATTAAAAAAGAAACAGAAGATGAAGTAAAAAAAGCTTTAAGTTTAGCTAAATTAATTTGATGAAACCTAAAACCAAGTCTGGTTTAAAAATAATAGCACTAAATAGAAAAGCTAGTTTTAACTATTTTTTTGAGGATCTTTTAGAGGCAGGTATAGTTTTAAAAGGTTCTGAAATTAAGTCTATTAGAGATGGAAAAGTCAACATAGCAGATTCTTATGCAATAGAAAAAAATAGAGAATTAATTTTAATAAATTCACATATAGCGTCTTACAAGGAAGCTAGTTATTCAAATCATAAACCTTCGGATCATAGAAAATTATTATTGAATAGAAAAGAAATTAATAAATTAATTGGTAAAATGCAAAGAGAGGGTTTTACAATTATTCCAACTAAAATGTATTTTAAAAACGGTAAAGCAAAAATTGAACTAGCAGTTGCTAAAGGAAAAAAACAATTTGATAAAAGAGCAACTAAAAAAAATCGAGATTGGAATCGTGATAAAGCTAGATACATTAGAAAATCAAGCTAGCATGATATACATTGGTATAGGCTCAAACTTAGGTAATAGAAAGCTAAATATAGAAAAAGCTAAATTTTTTTTATACAAAAATAGAATAAGATTTATAAAAGTGTCAAAATATTATGAAACACCATCTTGGCCAGATCCTAAAAAACCAAAATTTCTAAATATAGTCTTAAAAGTATCATGTAACTTTAATCCCATTGATTTACTTAAAATCTGCAAATCAATTGAAATAAAATTGGGAAGAAAAAAAAATATAAAAAATTCTCCAAGAACATGTGATATTGATATTGTTGACTTTAGGGGAAAGATTTCAAATAAATCAATAAATCTTCCGCATAAACTAATGCATAAAAGAAATTTTGTATTATTTCCATTATTTGAAATAGAAAAACAATGGTTGCATCCAAATTTAAACATTTGTATCAAAAAATTGATTTTTTCATTATCAAATAAAGAGATTAGATCTATTAAACAAATTTAAATTAATGATATAATAAAATATGCTAAATTCTAATGAACTAATTAATAAAGTTAAAAATTATAATAAATTTTTAAATCCAGAAAGATTAGATAAAGCATATAATTTTGCTGTTAAAGCACATCAAAATCAAAAAAGAGCTTCTGGAGATCCTTACTCCGTACATCCAATTGAAGTTGCAAATATTTTAACAGATTTAAAATTAGATAGTGCAACTATTACAACTGGTTTGTTACATGATACAATTGAAGATACATTTGCAACATATGACACTATTAAAAAAGAATTTGGAGATGAAGTTGCAGACTTAGTAGACGGTGTAACTAAAATTTCTGTATTTGAAAACACTGCAAATTCAAATTCAAAAGTAGAAAATTTTAGAAAATTAATTTTAGCAACATCAAAAGATATTAGAGTTTTACTAGTTAAGATTGCTGATCGACTACATAATATGAGAACAATTAAAGCAATTTCTAAAGAAGAAAAGAGAAAAAGAATTGCTCAGGAAACTATGGAAATATATGCTCCTTTAGCTGATAGAATGGGAATGCACTTAATTAGAGATGAACTTGAAGATTTATCTTTTGAAATATTAAATAATAGCGGAAGACAGTTAATTAAGAAACGATTAGATGAAATTAAATTAGATAAAAAAGATTTATTTGAGGAATTATCCTTTGAATTGAGTGAAATTTTAAATGATAATGATATTAATGCTGAGATTTATGGTAGGGAAAAAACTCCATTTTCTATTTGGAGAAAGGTTCAAAAAAAAAGGGTTTCTTTAGAACAAATGACTGACATTATTGGTTTCAGAATTATTTTAGACACTGTTGATGATTGTTATAAAACTCTTGGAATTTTTCATAAAAAATGGAATTGTATACCAGGAAAATTTAAAGACTATATTTCCTCACCAAAAATAAATGGGTACAAATCAATCCATACTTCAGTAATTGGGTCAAACAAAAAACCTATAGAAATTCAAATAAGAACTAATGAAATGCATGAATTTGCTGAAAGAGGTGTTGCATCTCACTGGAAATATAAATCTTCAGAAAAATTTAATTCATTAAGTTGGAAAGAGTATGATTGGTTAAAAGATTTAGTTGAAATAATTGAAAAAAATGAAAATCCAGAACATTCATATGAATATACAAAATTACAAATGTTCCAGGAAAATGTATTTTGTTTTACTCCTAAAGGATCAGTTATCAAACTACCAAAAGATGCTACTCCAATTGATTTTGCATATGCTGTTCATACAAAAATTGGAAACTCTGCTATTGGATGTGAGATAAATGGAAATAAAAGTGAACTTCAAAGCATTTTAAGAAATGGAGATAGGGTTAATATAATTACTTCAAAAAATCATTCACCTTCATTACATTGGATACCAACTACAAAAACTGGAAAAGCTAGATCTGCTATTAGAAGATATTGGCATGATAAAGGTGAGCAAAAAGAGGAGAGGATAAAAAAATATAATACTACTCTTTGGATATCCTTACCAGATCAGCCTGGTCAACTTGGTGACATTAGCTCTCTTATAGGAAGCCATAAGCTTAATATATCAAATCTAGAAATGGTTGGTAAAAATCCAAATTATATTAATTTTAAATTTAGATTAATCATAACTAATTTGAAAAACTTCACAAATTTTATTGCAGAGCTTAAACAAAAGAGTATAAAATTTAAGATAATAAGACACGAAGATAAAAGAAATGCTTTCACACAAAAAATCTTTAAATATTTTAAAAAGAACTAATGCTTTGTTAGAAGGACACTTTATTTTATCATCTGGGCTTCATTCCTCAAAATATATCCAGTGTGCTAAATTATTAAGTTTTCCAAAACAAGCTAATAGTATTTGTCAATCTTTAGCAAAAAAAATTAAAAAAAAATTTAAAAAGATTGATCTCATATTAGCTCCTGCAATGGGTGGTATAATTATTGGTTATGAAATTGGTAAGATTTTAAATAAAGAAACTATTTTCTGTGAAAGAGTAAATGGTAAGTTCAAATTAAGAAGAGGATTTAGTATTAAGAAGGGCTCTAAAGTATTAATTATTGAAGATGTTATTACAACAGGTAAATCAAGCTTAGAATGTGTAAAATTGATAAAAAAATTTAAAGCTAAACATATAGGATTTGCATCAATCATAGATAGATCTTCAAAAAAATCTTTAAAAATAAAAGATGAAATAACATCTCATTTAAAAATTGATGTACCAACATTTAATAAAAAAGATTTGCCAGAAAGTCTTAAATTAATACCTATAACAACTCCAGGAAGTAGATTTATTAAGTGAAAAGATTAGGTGTTAATATTGATCATATAGCTACTGTTAGAAATGCTAGAGGTGAAGATCATCCTGATCCATTTCATGCTGCAAAAAAAGTAATTAAGATGGGTGCGGATTCTGTAACAATTCATTTACGAGAAGACCGAAGACATATTAATGATTTAGATGCTAAAAAAATATGTAAACTCAAAAATGTTTTAGTAAATCTAGAAATTTCAATGAATGAAAAAATTGTTAAAAATGCTCTTAAGATAAAACCAAATTTTGTTTGCGTTGTACCTGAAAATAGAAAAGAAATTACAACTGAAGGTGGTCTAGATTTAAAAAGAAATGAAATTAAATTAAGAAATATAATAAGAAGATTTAAAGATTGTAAAATTAGAACAAGTTTATTTATAAATCCAACTTTAAAAGATATTAAATTATCAAAAAAACTAAACGTAGACTGTGTTGAAATTCATACTGGAAAAATATCAAATTTAGTTAAATCAAAAAAAAACTACCACTCAGAGCTAGAAAGAATTAAAAAAAGTTCAAAACTTGCAAATGAACTTAATATTGAAGTTCATGCTGGTCATGGTCTTGACTATAAAACTACAAA
>CACKKY010000010.1 GCA_902600855.1 uncultured Pelagibacteraceae bacterium
TCTTTTGTAATATCCTTTCCTTAATTTTTTTTAAATTTAATAATCTTACAATTTCTCCATTAATTTGTTTAATTCTAATTTTAGTTATAGGAGTATCTCATGGCTCACTAGATAATATTAAAGGAAGAAAAATTTTAAATATTCTTAAATTAGAAAATATTATTTTTTTTTATTTAATATATGTCTTAATAGCTATAATCGTAATAATTTTATGGTATCTATTTCCAACATTTTCTCTCATTATTTTTTTAATTGTAGCTTCATATCATTTTGGTAAAGAAGATACGCAATTTTTAATTAATAAAAATTCATATTTCAATCAATTTCTTTTTTTCTTAAAAGGAACATTAATAATTTTATCCCCTTTGTATTTTCACTTTAATGAAACTGCATCAATTTTTAGATTATTATTAATTGAAAATGAAACTTTTTATAGAAATTTAGGTATAATTGAGTCTACTAAGATATTACAAGCTGGAATTATCTTAAGTACTTTATCGAGCATTTTTTTATTTATTAAAGATTTTGAAATAAAAAAGTTAACCATATTTTTTGATTATTTTTCAATTTTAATTTTAAACTATTATTTTTCTCCCTTGTTAGCATTTACAATGTATTTTTGTTTTTTACATTCAATTAGACATAGCATAACATTAATATTTGAACTTAATGAAAATGATCTGAAAAGCGGATTTAAAGAATTTGTTAAAAAAGCTTCACCTTTAACATCTTTGACAGCTATGTTTTGCATAATAAGTATTTATTTGCTAAGTAATAGTTACGATTTAGATAGTTCAATTTTGAAAATTATATTTATAGGTTTGGCGTCTCTAACCTTTCCGCATATATTGCTTGAATATTTTTTAGAAAAAAATGAAAAATAAAGAATTAAAGATATTATTATCTGCTCCCAGAGGTTTTTGTGCTGGTGTGGAAAGAGCAATAGAAATTGTTGAAAAATCTATAGAAAAATACGGATCGCCAGTTTATGTTCGTCACGAAATTGTTCATAACAAATATGTAGTTGATGATTTAAAAAATAAAGGTGCAATTTTTGTTGAAGAGTTAGATGAAATAAAAGACAAAACTAGACCTGTTATTTTTTCTGCTCATGGTGTTCCAAAAAAAATACCTAAGGATGCGGAAAATTTAAAAATGACCTATATTGATGCAACATGTCCATTGGTATCCAAAGTGCACAGAGAAGCTGAAAATCTTCATAAAGCAGGATATCATCTTTTATTAATTGGGCATCAAAATCATCCCGAGGTCATTGGAACAATGGGACAATTACCAAATGGATCTATTGATTTGGTTCAAAATGAAGATGATGCAAAAAAATATAAATTAAAAAATACTAAAAATTTAGCCTTCGTAACACAAACTACTTTATCAGTGGATGACACAAGAGACATAATTAAGATATTGAAGGAAAAATTTCCTAATATAAAAGAACCTATGAAAGAAGATATTTGTTATGCAACTACGAATCGGCAAATGGCTGTAAAACATATTGCTAGAAAGTGTGATATGTTTTTTGTAATAGGAAGTAGAAATTCATCCAATTCCGTTAGACTTGTAGAGGTTGCAAAAAAGTCTGGCTGCGCCAAAGCTTTTTTGATTCATTCACAGAGTGAAATCCCATTTAATCAAATTGAAAAATCAAATACTATTGGAGTTTCCTCAGGGGCATCTGCGCCTGAAATTTTAGTTGAAAATTTTATAACTGATTTAAAAAATAAATTTACTGTCAGTATAGATGAAGTAGAGATTATAAAAGAAAATGTAATCTTTAAGATCCCAAAAAAATTAAACTAGATGGCAGTTTATACAAAAATAAATAAAGAAAATATATCTTATATCAATAAAAAATTTAATATTGAAAAATTTATTAGTTATAAGGGTATTAAACAAGGAATTGAAAATACTAATTATTTACTTAAAACAAAAAAAAGAAAATTTATATTAACTATTTTTGAAAAAAGAGTTTCAAATAAAGAACTTCCTTTTTTTATGGAATTAATGGAGGTGTTGAATAGTTCTAAAATTAATTGTCCTAGACCAATAAAAAATAAAGATGAAAATTATTTATTTAAATTAAAGAATAAAAAAGCTTGTATAGTAACTTTCTTAGATGGGCATGACAAAAAAATGCTTAATATTAAAAATTGTTATGATGTTGGTAAAATTATTGCGCGTATGCATTTAATTACAAAGAATATTAAAATATTTAGAAAAAATTCAATGGGAATTAATAATTTAAATCCATTACTAAAAAGTATTAAATTTAAAAAACAAAAATTTCAAAATTTAGATAAGTTTTTAAAAATTAACTTAAAAGATATCAAACATAAATGGCCTAATATCTTACCAAAAGGAATTATTCATGGTGATTTATTTATAGATAATATCCTTTTTAAAAAGAATAAATTATCAGGTATCCTTGATTTCTATTTTGCTGCAAATGAGTATTTAATATATGAGATTGCAATATGTATTAATGCTTTATGCTTTGATAAAAAAGGCACAAAATTTATTATTAACAAAAAGAAAGTCAAAAACTTAATAAAAGGTTATGAGAGTATTAGAAAAATAACTCTAAAAGAAAAAAAATCTTTAAATGTTTTATGTAGAGGTGCTGCAATAAGATATCTTCTCACAAGACTCTACGATTACTCGAATACTCCAAAAACAGCTCTTATAAAAATAAAAGATCCCAACGAATACTATCAAAAATTGATTATTCATAATAAATTGAAATTTTATAAAGATTATCTTTGCTAATGATAAAAATTTATACAGATGGTTCTTGCATTGGAAATCCAGGAAATGGTGGTTGGGCTGCAATAATTATTGAAAATGGTAAGAAAGTTCAAATTAAAGGAAGTAAAAAAGATACTACAAATAATCAAATGGAATTACTTGCGCCGATTAAAGCTTTAAAAAAAATTCAAAAAGGAAGCAAAGTTCAAATATTTACAGACTCTAAATATGTTAAATCTGGGATAACTGAATGGATAAAGAATTGGAAAAAAAATGGTTGGAGGACAGCCAACAAAAAAGAAGTTAAGAATAAAGAACTTTGGACTGAATTAGATAATCTATCAAATTCATTTGAGATTAAATGGAGCTGGATAAAAGCACATTCAACAGATGAACTAAATAATGAAGTCGATTTATTAGCAAGATCATCTGCCAAAATAGAATTGGAACTCAAATCTTACTGATTGAGTTAATAACGTAATCTTTAACTTTATTTATATCATTTGAGATAACTTCAAATTTTTCTTCTCTATCATATACATATTTAAGACTATCTGGTAATTCTTCAGTTTTTGAGATTGCATCTTCTATTGCTTTTGGAAATTTACATGGGTGTGCCGTGGATAAAACAACACAATTTTGTTCTAATCCAAGTTTTTTTGCAGCACCAATTCCAACCGCAGTATGTGGATCAACCACGACTTGGAATTCTCTATTAATTTCTTTTATCATCTGGATTGTTTCATTTTCATCTAACATTTCAGACGTAAAATTCTTTTTTATTTCATTTAAGTCACTATTATCGATTTTATAAGTATTATTTTTTATTTTACTCATTACATCTTTTGTAACATCTGAATTACAGTCTTTAACATCGTATAAAAGTCTCTCAAAGTTACTTGCTATCTGGATATCCATACTAGGAGTATTTGTTTCCTCAACTTTCTTTTGAGTATAATCTCCATCAGAAATTGCTCTATGAAGTATGTCGTTTTTGTTTGTAGCTACAATAAGTTTATCAATTGGAAGACCAAGTTTTTTTGCTAAATAACCAGCATAAATATCTCCAAAATTTCCAGTTGGAACAGAAAAAGACAGAGGCTGTCCATTTCCTATTCTAAAATAAGCATAAAAATAATAAACAGCCTGAGCAACAATTCTTGCCCAATTAATTGAATTAACACCTGACATATTTATTGAGCTAGAAAATTTTTCATCATTAAACATCTCTTTAACTAGATTTTGACAGTCATCAAAGTTTCCCTCAATAGCAATATTGAATACATTTTTCTCCTCATGGATTGTCATCAGTCTTCTCTGCACTGGAGAAATTCTGTTATTTGGATGTAATACAAAAACATTTAAATTCTTTTTTCCTTTTAAGGCATCAATCGCTGCTGCACCTGTGTCTCCCGAAGTTGCTACAATAATATTTATTTTTTTTTGCTCATTTCCTAAATGATATTGATAGAAATTTCCTATTAATTGCATTGCGATATCTTTAAAAGCTAAAGTTGGGCCATGATAAAGTTCTAAGACTTTTAAATTTCCTAAATCAGAAATTTTTACAACATCCTCTGTTCTAAAATTTGAGTAAGATTTTGATACTGTAGAAATTAGTTCTTCTTTAGTCATAAAATCATTCATAAATGGGAAAATTATTTCAGCTGCTAATTCATTGTAATTAAGACTACTTAGTTTGTTTAATTCATCTTTGCTAAATGGTTTGATTGACTTTGGTACAAAAAGACCCCCATCATCAGCTAGACCTTTCAGAAATACGTTTTTAAATGAAAAATGGTCTGAGTTATTTCTGGTACTTATATATTCCATCAGTAATTTTTTTTTCTAAAATATAAATATATTAAAAAAATTGAAATCGCCATTGAAAACCAAGTAATTGCATACTTTTTGTGGTTGTTAGAAATATTGGCTGTAATCTCTTTTGGTTTTGGAGACTCATAATCTCCATTTAAATAGATTATATAATTTGAAAACCTTTTTCCAGTAAATGAAAAAATATCATCCCTATTTAAAGTAAACCAATAATTTTTTTTTAAGTCGTTTTCTGGCTTAAATGAGCTAGCTTTGGATTGTAATTTTAATGTTCCAATTATATTTTGTTGATTAAATGAATTTATTTCTAGCTTATTTTTTTGATCAAATTTAATCCAACCTCTATTAATCAAATAATTTTGATTATCAATTACTATTGGATTGATTACTTCAAAACCTGGTTTTCCAATTTCATTCAAATTGTATAAATAAATTTGTTTATCAAAATCAATTTCTCCAGAAGTTTTAATTCTTAAATAATTTTTTTTCTCATTTTTTAATAGATCAACTGGATCTTTTTTTAATGAATTTTCAATTTCATTTATTAGATTAAGTTTCCAATTAAGCCTGTATAATTGCCAAAATCCTAATGATAATAGTAATAAAATTATTGAATAAACAAAAACTGAAAATAAAAATTTGTTCTTCAAGAGTTAAAAATTAACTTCCCCAAATATATATTGCCGCAAATAAAAATAACCACACTACATCAACAAAATGCCAATACCAAGCTGCAGCTTCAAATCCAAAATGATGGTCCTTATTAAAATGACCAAGTTTTGCTCTCCATAAACATACTGCCAAAAATATTGTTCCAACTATCACGTGAAAACCGTGAAATCCTGTTGCCATATAAAATACGGCCCCGTAAATATGACCAGAGTAATCAAAAGTTGCGTGATGATATTCATATGCCTGCAGTAGGGTGAAAAAGAAACCTAATATAACCGTTAAAATTAATCCTTGAATAAAACTTTTTCTATCATCTTCTAGCAAAGCATGGTGTGACCAGGTTACAGTTGTGCCTGAAAGTAATAAAACCAATGTATTAATTAAAGGAATATCCCAAGGATCAAAAGTTTCTATATCTTTCGGAGGCCAAACATTCCCAACAAATTCATTTGGAAACAAACTTATATCAAAATAAGCCCAAAACCACGCAACAAAAAACATAACCTCCGAGGCAATAAACAATGTCATACCATATCGATGATGAATTTGTACTACGGGTGTGTGGTGACCTTGATGTTCAGCTTCTATAACAACGTCTCTAAACCACATGTAAGCACCATAAATTACTAAAGCTAGACCAAGATACATTCCCCATGAAACATCATAGTGCATGAAGTAAATTGTTCCTATTGCTAAAACTAAGCAAGAAAATGATACGTAGATAGGCCATGGACTTGGGTCTACTAGATGATAATCATGTTTTTTTTCAGATGACATTTTTCGCGATTATGATTGTTTATAGTATTCTGTCGAGAAAAAAGTATACGACATAGTTACGTCATGAATATTTTTTGTAGATGGATCATTAACAAGTTCTGGATCTAAATAAAAAGTCATAACATATGTTGTCTTTTGACCAGCTTTTAATTCTTGTTTTTCAAAGCAAAAACATCCCAATTTACTGTAATATTTTCCAAAGCTTGCGGGCGAAACATTAAAGCTCGCTACTCCACTAGAATTATCTTCTCCATAATTTTCGACCTCGAACTCTATCCTGTTAACCTGACCAACTTTAACATCGATTACATTTGATTTGGCTTTAAAGTCCCATTCGAGATTGTTAACATTCGTGTCAAATCTAACACTAACTACTTTATCCAATACTATATTTGGAGCTTCTTTTGAAACTTGAGTTGTACCTCCAAATCCTGTTACTCTACAAAACAAATCATACAAGGGCACTGCAGCAAATGACAAGCCAAGCATGAGAACAAAAATTCCTGCTAATAGTATTGGTGTTAATGTTTTGCCTTTTATCATATCTGTCTATCAAATACCCCAACGTTATAAAGAGTAAAAACAAATAAAAAAACCATAAACACTAATATTGCTATAGCTGTTATTATATTTTTTTTCTTTGTTTTTTTATCAGGTATCATCATAAAATCTTATCAGTCAAAAAAAGAACAAATATTAAGAATAAATACAAGATAGAATATCCAAATATTGTTTTTGCTTTTTTAGCATTAAATTTATTTTTCCTAAAATTATAAAGTTCGAAGCATAAATAATTATAATAAATTGTCAGAATTAACGATGGAACTAAAAATACTAAACCTACAAATCCAATAGCAAATGGTAAAATAACTACGGGAAGCATGATAAGTGAATAAATAAATATATTCATTTTTGTACTTTCCACACCATTAGTAAGAGGGAGCATTGGTATGTTTGCTTTCTTATAATCATTTGACTTGTACAAGCTTAAGGCCCAAAAATGTGATGGAGTCCAAAAAAATATAATTAAAAAGAAAGTTAGTGACTCTAGTGAAAGAGAATTCGTCGCTATTGTCCAGCCAATAACAGGTGGCAATGCACCTGCGGCACCACCAATAACAATATTTTGTGGAGTTTTTCTTTTTAACCAAATTGTATAAACAAAAACATAAAATAAAATTGTGAATAAGAGTAAAGCAGCTGAAATTCTATTTGAATAAAAATCGAGTGCGACTACAGAAAATATTGAAAGAGAAATTCCAAAAACTAAAGCTTGATTTTTATTTACTTTGCCTGTTGGTATTGGTCTAAGACAAGTCCTTGTCATTAATGCATCAAGGTCAGACTCATACCACATGTTCAATGCACCAGCTGCACCTGCTCCTATTGAAACTAAAATAATTCCAATTATTGCATCTTTTGTTGAAATAACATTTGGAGCCATTAATAAACCAACTGCACATGTAAATATTACCAAAGACATTACTCTTGGCTTCATTAGTTTGAATAATTCAGATAAATTAAAGGCGTCTTCCTGAGTTAAGTTTCTATTTTTTAATTTAGACTTTATCATTAATTTTTAAGTTAAAAAATCTAAGTTAATTCTTAGCTAATAGATTTTTCAACACTTTCTTCATTTTCAAACTTAGGTAATTCTTCAAAAGTATGAAAATTAGGTGGAGATGGTACAGTCCATTCTAAAGTTGTAGCACCCTCTCCCCATGGGTTTTGTGCTGCAGCTTTTTTCTTAGAGAATGCGTAAATTAAATTAGCAAAAAATACTACTAATCCAATAACAGAAATGTATGAACCAATTGATGAAATATAATTCCAGCCAGCAAATGCATCTGGATAATCAGCATATCTTCTAGGCATTCCTGCAAGTCCTAAGAAATGTTGAGGGAAAAACACCAAGTTTACACCTATAAAAGTTAACCAGAAATGTAACTGTCCCAACCACTCTGAATATTCATAACCACTCATTTTTCCAAACCAGTAATAGAAACCAGCAAAGATTGCGAACACAGCCCCTAAAGATAATACGTAATGAAAGTGAGCTACTACATAATAAGTATCGTGCATTGCTGTATCAACACCAGCATTTGCAAGAACTACACCTGTAACTCCACCAACTGTAAATAAAAATATAAATCCTAGAGCCCAAACCATTGGGGTTTTAAATGAAATAGAACCACCCCACATAGTTGCTATCCATGAAAAGATTTTAATACCAGTGGGAACTGCAATAATCATAGTTGCAGCTAAGAAATATGCCTTTGTGTCAGTGCTTAAACCAACTGTGTACATGTGATGCGCCCATACAACGAAACCCACTATTCCAATTGCGACCATTGCATAAGCCATTCCTAAATATCCAAAAACTGGTTTTTTAGAAAATGTTGAAACAATATGACTAATCATTCCAAAACCAGGCAAAATTAAAATATAAACTTCTGGATGACCAAAAAACCAAAATAAATGTTGGAATAAAACTGGGTCTCCACCAGTTTGCGCATCAAAGAAAGCTGTTCCAAAGTTTCTATCTGTTAGAAGCATTGTAATTGCTCCTGCTAACACTGGTAATGATAATAATAATAAGAAAGCTGTTACTAATATTGACCACGCAAATAATGGCATTTTATGAAGTGTCATGCCAGGCGTTCTCATATTTAAAATTGTAGTAATAAAGTTTACTGCACCTAAAATTGAAGATGCTCCAGCTAAGTGTAAACTTAAAATTGCAAAATCCATTGCTGGGCCTGGTTGACCAGCTGTAGACGATAAAGGAGGATAAATAGTCCATCCGCCACCAACACCAGTTTGTCCTGGAGGGCCATCCATAAAAATTGACATTATTAATAAAATGAATGATGTGGGTAATAACCAGAATGAAATGTTATTCATTCTTGGGAAAGCCATATCTGGTGCACCAATCATAATTGGAACAAACCAATTTCCAAATCCACCAATCATCGCTGGCATCACCATAAAAAAGATCATTATCAAACCATGACCTGTTACTAAGACGTTATATAAATGATAATTTCCACCTAAAATTCCATCACCAGGATGCATCAATTCCATTCTCATTAAAACTGAAAATGCTGTACCAATAACGCCAGCAACAATTGCAAATATTAGATACATTGTTCCAATATCTTTATGGTTAGTTGAATAAGCCCAACGCTTCCAACCTGTTGGTGTATGATGATCGTCGTGTGATGCTGTTTGTGTATACATATTATTTACTCGCTAGTTTTTTAAATTGATCTTCTTCTATAATTTCTTTTGCAAATTTTATTTTTGCACCTGCTAACCATTCTTGATAATCCTCTTCAGAAACAACTCTTACCGTAATTGGCATGAATGCGTGTTTAATTCCACAAAGCTCAGAACATTGACCGTAATAAGTTCCAACTTTCTCTGCTTTAAACCAAGTTTCATTTATTCTTCCTGGTACAGCATCTCTTTTTACTCCAAAAGAAGGTAATGCCCATGCATGAAGAACATCATTTGCTGTAATTAAAACTTTAACTACTTTATTTACTGGAACAACAACTTCATTGTCTACTGCTAACAACCTTGGTTGATTAGCTTTAAGATCTTTATCTTCGATCATGTAAGACTCGAAGATAATATTTTCATCAGGATACTCATATCCCCAATACCATTGGTAACCTATAGCTTTAACAGTTACATCGGCTTTTGGAATTGCATCTTGTGAATAAAGAATTTTAAAAGATGGAACAGCCATGACGATTAAAATCAAACAAGGTATCAAAGTCCACAATACCTCAACTGCTACATTGTGAGTTCTTTTTGAAGGAACTGGGTTTGCTGATGCTCTAAATCTAATGCAAGCATATACCATCAAAAATAATACAAAAACACTGATTGCAATTATGATTGGTAACAACAACTTGTCGTGAAAATTTACGATGTCTCTCATTGTTGATGAGGCAGCTTCTTGGAAACCTAATTGCCAATCTTTAGGTTGATTTGCTAAAGCATTTGAGGCAATTGAATATGATAAAAATATATATAAAAATTTTTTCATTTTTTTTTACCTATATAGAGCGTCTTTTAAAAAAATACACTTTTACTTTTAGCGACAAAATATCAATTAATCGCATAATTTATGATCGATATAGCAGAAATTACTGCTGTTTCAGACCTTAAAATGTTTTCATTGATTTTGATAGACTGAACACTATTAAATTTAAGGATCTTTTTCCTCTCCTCCTCAGAAAAATCTCCCTCAGGTCCTATAATTACACACGTAGGCTTTGTCGTTAACTTTTGACGATCAATTTTAGTATTAGTAGTATTGAGATCTGTAAATATTAAATCCATATCATTACCTAGAAAATTTTTTAATTTCTGAGGCTCTTCAATTGTTGGAACAGTTATTCTATTTGATTGTTCAGCAGCTTCTATGATTACTTTTTCCAATCTATCTTTATTTATCTTTCTAACAATTGTTCTATCAAAAATAATAGGTAGAAATTTTGTAACCCCTAATTCAGTTGCTTTTTGAATCATAAAATTAAAGTAATTAGATTTAATAGGTGAAAAAGCTAGCCATAGTTCTTTAAAAATTTCTGTTTGTCTTAATTGTTTCATAACATTAAATTTAACAATACTTTTTGAAATACTTAAAATTTTTGCCTCCCATTCACCACTGCTATTGAATAAAGAGAAAACTTCGTTTTCTTTAAATCTCATAACTTTACTTACGTAATGAGATTGAGATTTATCAAGTGTGGCTGTTAAATTAAGTGATAAACTTTCACGATAAAATAATCTAATATTACTCATTATAATAAGTTTAATTATGAAAAATATTAAAGCAATAATTTTTGATGCATATGGAACTTTATTTGATGTGAATTCTGCTGCTGAGAAATGTAAAGATAAAATTGGTGATAAGTGGGAAGGTTTTGCAAATTACTGGAGAACTACTCAGCTAGAATATACTTGGCTTAGAAGTTTAATGAAAAGACATGAAGATTTTTGGCAAGTAACTGAAGATAGTTTAGATAAATCTATGAAAGCTTATGAAATAGACTCTTCAATGAGAAATGAATTGTTAGATCTTTATAAAATTCTTTCACCATTTAAAGAGGTCCCTGAAGTTTTAAAATCGCTTAAAGAAAAAAATTATAAATTAGCAATACTTTCAAATGGTACACCTGCCCTTCTTAATCAATTAGTTAAAAGTAATAATTTAGATAATTTATTTGATGATCTTTTTTCAATAGAAGAAGTTGGCATTTATAAACCAGACTCTAAAGTTTACGATATGCCAATTAAAAAATATCAAATTCAAAAAAATGAAATTGTATTTTTAAGTGCAAATACTTGGGATGTTTCAGGTGGTGGAAATTATGGATATAATTCCATATGGTTGAATAGGGGAAATAATATTTTTGATAATTTAGATTATAAACCCAGACACATTATCAAAGATTTATCTGAACTAGTAGATTTATTTTAAAGCGATCATTTGGCTTATTTAATTATATTAATAAAAATATAATTTTAATATTAAAGGGAAAAATATGAGCGAAAAAAAAGAAGTTTCTTTTGAAATATATTCTGAATCTGAAGAAATGTTAGAACAGATAGTGGATAAATACGATCTTCCTGATAAATCGAAAGCATTAAGATGTCTTATGGATTATGTTGAGGAAAAAGAGACCGATTGGGACGAAATGTTTGCAACAATTCGATGTAATAGATGTGGATGATAAATGCAAAATTTAGATAAAAAAATAAATAATTTTTTCTCAAATATAGATGCCTTAGCATCTTTAATTTTTAGATTTGGAATAGGTATAGCTTTTCTCATACACGGTTTAAATAAATTTCCGTTACCTCCTCAAGGATTAATTGAATATTTTGATCTGTCGCCTGCTATAGCATCAACAGTTGCTATATCTGAATTACTTTCAGGATTAATTTTGATAATAAGTGGCTTTATAAAGAATCCTCTCGGCAACTTATTAACTAGACTTTCAGGACTTAACATTAGTATTTTAATGATAAGCATACTCATATTTGCTCACCAAGACTGGTTAATCACAACAAAACTTTTTACAAGCGAACAAATATTTCTTTTAATTGGTGGAATATACTTTTTGATTAAAGGTAATCGAGCATAAATATGAAACAAATTGAAGTGCAAAAAATTATCAAACCTATTGCAGCATCAGATGGTGCTGGTGTGAAATTAAAAAGAAGTATTGGTGTTGAGCCAAATTATTTTGATCCTTTTTTAATGTTAGATGAATTTGGATCAGAAAATAGTGAAGATTATGTTGCAGGTTTTCCACCTCACCCTCATCGTGGTATAGAAACAGTTACTTACATGTTGGCTGGAGATTTTGAACATAAAGATAGCACAGGTGGCGAAGGAAGAATGACTGCGGGAGATGTCCAGTGGATGAAAACTGGTAGTGGAATAATTCATTCTGAAATGCCAGCAATGAAAGAAGGTAAACTTCATGGTTTTCAATTATGGGTTAATATGCCTGCAAAATTAAAGATGAGTAAGCCTGAATATATTTATATTGATGCTGATAAAATGAGTATTTATAATGATGGTGACAAACAAGTAAAAGTAATAGCTGGTAAATTTGAAAATGCTGAAGGCCCTGTTAAAGGTCATAACGTCGAACCAGTTTATTTTGATGTTGAATTAATTAAAGATAAACCGTTTAATTTTAAATTGCCATCTACTCATAATAGTTTTATTTATTTGGTAAGTGGTGAGATTGAAATTGGTAAAAATAATCACGAGAATGTTAAAGATAGTACTTTAATACTATTAACAAAAGGTGAGGATTTAATTGTAAAAGCAAAATCGGATGCTAAATTTTTACTCATTTCAGGAAAACCGATTAATGAGGAAATTGCTAGAGGTGGGCCATTTGTAATGAATACTAAAGAAGAGATCTTGCAAGCAGTTAAAGACTATCATAATGATACGTTTGTAAAATAATGAAAACAATACAAATACAAAAATTTGGTGGTCCTGAGGTATTACAGTTAACAGATATAGAAATTGGAAAGCCAGGTCCAAGAGAGGTCTTAATAAAAAATTTATCTATCGCTGTTAACTACATAGATATTTATCATAGAACAGGATTATACCCTATTCCACTTCCAAGCGGTATAGGGCTAGAAGCATGTGGAATAATAGAAGAAATTGGTTCTGAGGTAGATTTATTTAAAGTTGGAGACAGAGTAAGTCATGCATCAATGCCTATAGGCGCATATTCAGAAAAACAAATAATGCCACAAGAAAAATTAGTAATTGTCCCAGATGGAATTTCAAATGAAATTGCATCATGTATTGTTTTAAAAGGGATTACGGCAGAATACTTGCTTCATAGAAGTTACGCTGCAAAAAAAGGCGATAAAGTATTGTTTCATGCTGCAGCTGGTGGTGTTGGACAAATTTTATGCCAGTGGGCAAATGCCATTGGATGCACTGTCATAGGAACTGTGGGCTCAAAAGAAAAAGAAGTTATTGCTAAAAAAAATGGGTGCCACCATGTAATAAATTATACTGATAAAAATTTTATTGAGGAAGTTGAAAAGATAGTTGGTAAAAATGGAATTGATGTTGTCTACGATGGTGTAGGTGCAAAAACTTTTGAAGGTTCAATTGAATGCTTAAAAGTTAGAGGGATGATGGTAGCTTTTGGAAATGCATCTGGCTACGTTCATACACTTGATATAAAAAAACATATAAATGCTAAAGGTCTTTTTTTTACCCGACCTTCTATAGCACACTACACGATTACAAGAAAAGAATTAGAGGACTCTGCCACAAAAGTTTTTGATGCAATTTTATCAGGTAAAATAAAAGTTGAAGTGTTTAAAAAATATTCTTTAAATGAAGTAAAAAAAGCTCATGAAGATTTAGAGGCAAGATTGTTGACTGGCCCTGTGGTAATACTACCTTAACTACAAAATCTCTTGATCAATATCCATATCCGACATATGAAGTTTTAATGCTTTAGTTGAAATTTGAATTTCCAAAATAAAAAATACAATTGAAATTATCATTGATAAACAACAAGAACCAAAGATAATTCTAGCTATAAAAATCTCATTTAAATAGAGGCCGAATACAGTTAACATATTAAATAAAAAGCCAAATGCTGCAAACATTATTGTAAATTTTAAAAGATTAATTCTTTTATTTAAATTTATGAACTGAGCTTTCCATTCTGGTGGAGTATGTTTTTCAAAAACATGTGCGTCATGAATTTTTCGAATTAAGCCACTTAATGTGTGAAACCTATTACTATAAACACCCATTAATAGGGGAATTGCAGGAAACATTAGAGCTGTTACTGTGTAATCTATATTCATACGAATCAGTTTGATTATGAATCTAGCCTTTGTTATTTACAAGTAAATTATTATGAACCAAATAAAACTTTTTATTGAATTAATTAGATTAAAAAAACCAATTGGCTACATGCTATTATTTTGGCCATGTGCTTGGGGCTTGACTTTGGCATATGACTTTTCAAATAAACTAAACGATTATTTTTTTTATTTAACACTTTTTTTCTTAGGAGCTGTTTTGATGAGATCGGCTGGTTGTATTGTAAATGATATTCTAGATAGAGAATTTGATAAAAAAGTTTTTCGTACAAAAAATCGACCTATAGCATCAAATAAAATTTCAATTCCACTAGCTATTATTTATGTTTTTGTTTTGTGTTTTTTAGCATTATTAGTTCTATTACACTTTAACAATTACACAATTGTATTAGCCTTTGCCTCAATGCCTCTAGCGTTCACTTACCCTCTGATGAAAAGATTTACTTATTGGCCTCAACTTTTTTTAGGCATAACGTTTAATTATGGATTAATATTAGGTTGGACATCAATAAGAGGTGAAATAGATGTAATTCCAATAATATTTTATATTGGGGCCATATTTTGGACATTAGGATACGACACAATTTATGGATACCAAGATATTAAAGATGATGAAATTATAGGTCTAAAATCAACCTCGATAAAATTTAAAGGAAAAGAAAAAATATTTTTATTATCATGTTACTCGATTTTAATAATTTTCTTAACTGTTGGTGGATATTATATGAAATTAAATAATATATATTATATTCTAACGCTAATTCCATTGGCGCATTTATTTTTTTACCAAATTAAAAATTTTGAATCAAAAAACCCAAAAAATTGTCTGATGCTATTTAAAAGTAATAATTTTTTAGGCTTAATAATACTTTTAAATTTGATTATCACAAAAAATATATAATGGTAAAAAAAGAAATTTATATAAGACTATATAAAGATTATTCAAAAAAATATTTAGATAAAATAATTTTATCAGCTTTTTTTTCAATATTGGTAGCGGGTAGCACATCTTCAATAGCATGGTTACTAGATCCAGCTATAAAGAAATTATTTATTGAAAAAGATCAAACGCTAATAATTTTTATTCCCTTAATGATTATTCTTGCATTTACAATAAAAGGTTTATCTCTGTACTTTGCGAAGGCAACTATGATTGGTGTGGGAGAAGAAATTAAAAAAAAACTTCAATATGATATGATTGATACTTTAATTGGTACTGATACACAAATTATCGACAAAAAACATTCGGGAAAATTTATTTCAAATCTCACATACGATGTAACACATATTACAAACTTATTAAGTAATGCAATTTTGACTTTATTTAAAGATTCTCTTACATTAATTGGATTACTAACCGTTATGTTTTTACAAAATTGGAAACTTGCACTTATTTCAATTATTATGATACCTCTTGCAAGTATATCTGCAAAAACTCTTGGAAAAAGAATCAATAAAGTTGCAACTGAGGCGCAGGAAAAATCTGGTTTTTTAACAACTTATCTTGTTGAGTTGTTTAAAAATCATAAGTTGATCAAAATATTTCAAAAAGAAAATTACGAAAAAGATAGAGCAAACAAACATCTTATACAATTAAAAGAAAAAAATCAGAAGATACAGACTGTATTTGTAAGAATGTCACCAATAATGGAAACTTTAACTGGAATAATGATTGCTATATTAATTTTTTACTCAGGTAAACTAATGGCGAAGGGTGAGGTTGATATAAATAATTTCTTTTCATTTTTAGCTGCAATGATGTTGGCCTATCAACCTGTTAGAGCATTATCAACATTAAACATGGTCTTAAATCAAGGTCTATCTGCTGCTTCGAGGATTTTACCAATAATTGATCAAAAGAATAATATCGATGATAGTGTTTCTGCTAATATTTTAAAGATTAACAAAGCAAATATTAATTTTAAAAATTTAAATTTTTCATACGAAGTTGATGAAAGTGAGACTTTGAAGTCTATTAATTTAGACTTTCAAGGCGGGAAAATGACCTCATTAGTAGGTCATAGTGGTTCGGGTAAATCAACAATTCTAAATTTAATCCCCAGATTTTATGACGCTCAATCAGGAGATATTACAATTGACAATCAATCAATTTATCAAAGTACAATAAAATCTTTAAGGAAAGAGGTATCTATGGTCAGTCAAGAGACAACGCTGTTTGATGATACTGTTAAAAATAACATCAAATACGCAGATGAAAATGCTACAGATGAAGAAATAAACAAAGTAGCAAAACTATCTCACTGTGATGAATTTATAAATAATTTGCCAAATAAATTTGAAACATTAATTGGTGAAAATGGTGTCAGATTATCAGGTGGAGAAAAACAAAGATTATCAATAGCTAGAGCTATGCTGAAAAAAAGTTCAATCATATTATTAGATGAAGCAACTTCATCCCTGGACTCAGAGACTGAGTCAAAAATTCAAGAAGCTTTGAAAATCTTAACAAAAGATAAAACAACTATTGTTATTGCACATAGACTATCGACTATTTTAAATTCAAATAATATTTATGTAATTGACTCAGGAAAAGTGATTGCAAGTGGTAATCACGAAGATTTAATAGTTAAATCAGAATTGTATAAAAATTTTTATGAAAAACAGATTCAAAAATAAATATGTTTTTATTTTATCAAATAGTTCTTTCAATATTATTAATATTTTCACCAATAATTATATTATTTAGAATTTTTAAAAATAAAGAGGATAAGAGAAGATTTATTGAAAAATTCTGTATTACTTCAAAAAAAAGATCTAAGGGAAAATTGATATGGTTCCATGGCGCAAGTGTCGGTGAAATTTTAAGTATAATTCCTTTAATAAAAAATTATGAAAAAAGAAAATCTATTGATCAAATTTTAATTACATCAAGTACTTTAAGTTCTGCAAAAATTATCAAAAAATTTAAATTTAAAAAAACAATACATCAATTTTATCCTATAGATCTTTTTTGTTTCACAGCTAAATTTTTAAAATATTGGAAACCAAGTCTAGCTATATTTATAGAGTCAGAAATTTGGCCTTGTATGTTTAATTCTTTAAAAAAAAATAAAATTCCATTAATTTTATTAAACGCGAGATTAACTAAAAAAACATTCAATAGATGGATGAAAATTAAAAATTTTTCTAAATCAATTTTCAACAAAATTACAATTACATACCCTCAAAATTTTGAAACAAATCATTATCTTAAAAAAATAATGACTAATAAAATCAAAATTTTAGGAAACTTAAAATTTATTGAAAATGATGAAGAAAAGCAGAAATATATTGATAAAAAAATTAAATTTAGATTTAGAAACAAGAAAGTATGGGTGGCTTCAAGTACTCATGGTATAGAAGAGTTTTTTTGTGCCAAAACCCATTTAGAATTAAAAAAAAAGATAAATAATTTAATTACAATAATTATTCCAAGACATGTTCATAGATCAAAAGAAATAATTTCTGATCTTGAAAAATTAAATTTAAAAATCGTAACTCATAGTTCAAATAAAAATAATTTAAAAAATACTGATATTTATATTGTAGATACATTTGGAGAAACAAAAAAATTCCACAAAATAGGTAGTTCAGTTTTTCTAGGTGGCTCAATTATTAAAAGAGGTGGTCAAAATCCATTAGAGGCTGCCCGTTACGGTGCAAGAATTCTACATGGGCCAAATATAGATAATTTTAAAGATGTATATAAATTACTAAAAACTTTAAATGTTTCGAAAAAGATTACGACGCCAAAAGAATTAGCAAATTCAATCATTTTTAAAAAAAATAATAAAATTGGTATTAAGATTAATAAAATTGGAGCAATAATTTTAAAAAAAACTATAAAAGAATTAGACAGTCTAATTAATGATGAACTTAAAAAAACCTGAGTTTTGGAATTTAGAAAAACCTAATATATTTGCGTATCTGTTATTACCGATTGCATTTTTAATTCAATTAATAAATTTTTTTAAAATTAAATTAAAAAAAGAGCAATTAAAAATAAAGACCATCTGTGTTGGCAATATTTATATTGGTGGAACAGGTAAAACTTCTTTAAGTATCAAAATTAATGAAATTCTAAAAAAAAAAAATATTAAGTCCTGTTTTGTAAGAAAATTTTATAAAAATCAAATTGATGAACAAAAACTCTTGCAATCACATGGAAAACTTTTTTTATCACAAAAAAGACTTCATGCAATAAATCAAGCTGCATCTGATAATTATGAAGTTGCAATATTAGATGATGGTCTTCAGGATTTTTCTTTGGATTGTGATCTAGAAATAGTATGTTTTAACAGTCATAATTGGATAGGAAATGGATTAACTATACCAGCGGGCCCTTTAAGAGAAAGTTTAAACAACCTAAAAAAATATCAGAATATAGCTATTAATGGAAATGAGGAGAACTTGGATGTTATTAAAAAAAATATTTTAGAGATTAATCCAGAAATTAATATATATGTTGGAAAATATGTGCCCATGAACTTGAATGAATTTGACAAGAAAAGTAAATATCTTGCTTTTTCTGGCATTGGTAATCATCAAACTTTTATTTCGATGTTGCAGGATTATGGTCTTAATATTTGTAAAAATTTAGAATTTCCAGATCATTATATTTATAAAAATAAAGATATTAATAAAATCTTAAACATATCTGATGAAATGGATTATAAAATTATAACCACTGAAAAAGATTTTTTAAGATTAAATAATGAAAAAATAGATAAGATTAAATATATAAAATCTGATTTACAAATAACAGATGAAGAAAAATTAATTGGCTCTATTTTAAAAAACAGATGAAACAAATCAAATATTTTTTTCAGTTTTTATTAATCATTTTTTTTTTCTCTTTATTCAAAATATTGGGATGCAGAATATCATCAGCTCTTGGTGGAAGATTGTTTGAGATAATTGGTCCATTATTTAGATCAAAAAACTTAATACTTTCGAATATTAAAAGAGCTTTTCCTGATATAGATTTAAAAAATTCAAAAAGAATTTCTAAACTTATGTGGAATAATTATGGAAGAGTTTTTGCAGAATATATATTTATAAAAGATTTCAGGACTGGTAGTCTTAATAAAAATATTGAAATAGATGGACAAGAAATTCTTGAAGATATCAAAAAAAGAAATCTGCAAGTTGTTTTTATTTCAGGTCATTTTAGTAATTTTGAACTAATGGCGATGCATTTAGAAAAAACCGGAATAAATTTATCAGCAATATATCGGCCACTAAATAATAATTTTTTAAACAAAATAATGGTGAGTATTCGAGAAAAATATATTTGCAAAAATCAAATTAAAAAAGGAATTGGTGGAATGAAAAAACTCGTTAGTTTAAAAAAAAATAATTATTCAACAGCATTAATGATTGACCAAAGGGTATCTGAAGGAATAAGGTCTAATTTTTTTAATCAAGAGGCTCTTACCACAACTATCCCAGCTCAATTAATTAAAAGATTTAACATACCAGTGGTACCCATCTTTATAGAGAGGATTAATGAAATAAATTTTAAAATAATTATAAAAAAACCAATTTTTTTTACAAAGGAAAGTTCATTAGAAAAAATAACGAACGAATTAAATCTTAATCTAGAAAAAATGATACTTCATAAACCTGAACATTGGATTTGGTCACATAATCGTTGGAAGTGATTTTATTTTTTATTAATTTCTTCTTGTTTTTGAAAAGCCTCTTTGTATGAAAAGTATGCTTCCTGTAATTCTACGTTCCAATAATTCAAATTTTCAATACTTATCTCTCTTCCTGATACGGCACACTTAACATAATCACCTGACTCTATAATTTGAAAATTATTAGGTAAATATTTTATTTTTGCTAATTTTTTTGTCATTTTTAGTTTATATACTTCTATATGAAAGTTGGAATAATAGGAAGTGGAGGTAGAGAACATGCGATTTGCCAATGTTTAAAAAATTCTAATAAAATAGATAAAATTTTTTGTTTCCCAGGAAATGCTGGTACTTCAAGTATTGCTGACAATATATCCTTAGATATGGACAACTTTGAAAATATAAAAGATTTTATATTAGAAAAAGAGATTGATTTAGTTATTGTTGGACCTGAAAAACCGCTTGTAGAAGGTTTAGTTGATTACCTTGAAAAATTTCAAATTAAAGTGTTTGGCCCAAATAAGTTAGCTTCACAACTTGAAGGATCTAAAATTTTCACCAAACAACTTTGTGAAAAATTTAATATACCAACAGCTAAATTTGGAATTTTTAAAAATAAAAATGAGTCAAAGGAGTTCTTAAAAGATTCTAATTATCCTACCGTAATTAAAGCAGATAATCTAGCTTCTGGTAAAGGGGTTTATATATGTAATAGTGAGAGTGAAGCTCATATTGCAGTTGATGAAATTTTTAATGGTAAATTTGGTAAAGCAGATAATTTATTAATTGAGGAGTTTCTTGAAGGTGAAGAGATGAGTTTTTTTATTATTAGCGACGGTGTAAATATTAAAAAATTTGGGACTGCTCAGGATCATAAGAGAGTATTAGAGGGAGACAAAGGAAAAAATACTGGTGGCATGGGTGCCTATTCACCTTCAAGACTAATTACTGATCAATTGGAAAAAAAAATTATACAAAAAATAATAAGCCCAACATTACAAGGATTGGCTGAACTTGGAAGTAAATATAAAGGTTTTTTATATGCTGGCTTAATGATAGTTAATAACGAACCTTATTTAATCGAATATAATGTAAGAATGGGCGATCCTGAATGTCAAACGATACTACCAAAACTTAAAACAGATTTAGCAGAAATATTTTTAGCATGTTGTGATGAGACTCTTAATAGAATTAAAATTAATTGGTCTGATAAAAAAAGTTTATGTATTGTAATTTGTTCCAAAGGTTATCCTGATGTATTTAAAAAAAATATAGAAATTGAAAATTTAAAAAAAATTGAATTGAGTAATGATGATCATATATTTCATGCAGGCACATTAATTAAAAATGAAAAAATATATGCTGTTGGTGGTAGGGTTCTAAATTTTGTATCTCTGTCAAATGATTTTAAAGATGCTAAAAAAAATATTTTAAAAAATATTAATACTCTGAATTGGTCAGGTGGATTTTATAGAAAAGATATTGGCTATAAAGTAATTAAATAATGAGAGTAATTGCTGGATTTTTTAAAGGTAAAAAAATTCTTGAACCGAAAGATACTCATACTAGACCTTTGAAAGATCTTACAAAAGAATCTATTTTTAACATTATTCAACATTCAAATAAATTTGAGATAAATTTAGAAAAATCTAATATTTTAGATTTATTTTCTGGAGTAGGTTCTTTTGGAATAGAATGTTTATCTAGAGGTGCAAAAAATGTAATTTTTGTTGAAAATTATAATAAGGTTTTATCGATATTAAGAAAAAATTTAATTAATTTAAAATCTATACAAAATTATAAAATAATTGAATGTGATATTAATAAAGTTGATATATTTCCTAATCTTAAGAAAAAATTTAATATTATTTTTCTAGATCCACCATACAAAGATAAAAATTTAGAAAATTTGCTTGATAAAATTTACCATTCAAAAATATTATATCAAAAAAGCATTATTATAATTCATAGACATAAAAACGAAAAAGACAATTTTCCTAAAAAATTTAAGATTATTGAAGAAAAAAAATATGGTATATCAAAGATTATATTTTTATCTATTTTAGATTAATAACCTTTTAGTTTCTTTTTTTATTAGCTCTACGGATGGCTGATCGTAAGGATTTAAGTTTAGTGACTTACCAAGTAATATTGTTTCTAAAATAAAAAAACAAAATAATTCCCCTAATGTTTTTTCATCAAATTTACTAATCTCAAAACTTCTAAAAGGAATCTTTTTTTTTTTAAAAACTTTTTCAGTAGCAAGCTTTTGTGAATACATAATTTGGTTGATTGTTTTATTCTTTAAAAATTTAAAATCTTTTAACAGATTTTTTTTATTTATTTTATTTGATTGATTGTCTTCAGAATAAAAAAAAGTAAAAAAATTGTTTTTAGTACCATCTAAATATAGTTGCATTGTACTATGATTGTCTTTTGGCATATTAGATATTATTGGTAATATTCCTTTTCCTTTTTTTCCTAAACTTTCACTCACTAGCTGCTTATACCACTCAAGAAAATCTGATAAACTTGGATCATAATTTACAATGATAGAATTAAATTTTTTATCTTTTGAATAACTTAATATTGAACTAACATTTGAAATTAACATATTAATAAATTTTTTATTCTTAATTAAGTTATTTAGTTGTCTAAATTTTTTGGGATTTAAGCCCATTAACTCTGCAGGTAACATTCCGACCTCTGATAAAACCGAATATCTTCCACCTATAAAATTATTATGTTCAACAATTTCTGAATTTAGTTTTTTAGCTAAGTTATAAAGGTAGCTTTTTTTATTTTCTGTTATAAATATATTTTTATCCCTTTTTTTTAATAGAAGATTACTATTAGCTATTGTTTCCATTGTGTTTCCTGATTTAGAAATAATTAAATTAAAATAATTTTTTTTTTTTAAATTCAATCTAGAATTTAAATTATCAACAAAAAGAATCTTCTTTCTAACTCGCAAAAAATTATAGATTGCTTTTGCACCTAATATAGAACCTCCCATACCAATAATTCTTATTTCAAGTTTGTTTTTAATTTTTAAAATTTTTTTTAAATCATATTTGTTTTTATATGTTGACTGAAGAGAACATATAATCTGGTTATTTTCTTTTAAAAGATTTTTCAAATCTTTTTTGACCTTTAAGAGAATCTTGCTTTTTTTAAAATTTTGGAATTTAAAATTTGTACTAAACATTAATTCTTTTTAATTTGCTTAAGAATTAATTTTTCAATTGAACTTATGCTTTCATTGTTTTCTTCGGTAATTGCTTTGTCGTTTGACCCTGATATTAAAGACTTGACGGTTGATTTTCTCGTTTCTGCTTTAACTTTTTCTTGATTAGGTATGGGTAGCTCATTAAAATCAGGAGGCATTACTAAAGGAGATTTTTTTTCAACCAAAAATTCTTCACCACTTCTTTTATCTGGCTCAAAACCTTTTCTAAGAGTATTGCATCCAGATAATAAAATAGCCATTGATAAAAAAACTAATATTTTTTTAAAATTTTTCATTATTTTTTTTTTTATTATTATTAAAAAATTCTGTCATAATCATGATTATTACTCCTACTGTAATAAAAATATCTGCAATATTAAAGATAAACCAATGAAAATCTTCTACATGAAAATCTATAAAATCTGGGACTGCATTGTAGAATAACCGATCATAGATGTTTCCTAATGATCCTGCAAATATACTTAATAAAGCATACTTTTGAAGTCCTTTGTTTATATAGCTTAAGTATAAAATTAATAAACTTACTAAGATAATAATAACAGTAAGAGTGTTATAGAAAGTTTTTTCGTCAAACGACATTAAACCAAAAGCTATACCTTCATTCCAAATTAAATGGATGTTTAAAAACTTAGACTCATACAACGTATTATCAAAATTATTTTTAAATTTTTCAATAACATATATCTTAGAAATTCTATCTAAACAAAAGATGATTAATACAAATATAAGATAAAAAAATAAATTTTTTTTTATAAATTTTAGATTGGGCATGTTGATCGTTCACAAGAACCAAGTTTAACTTTCCAACAAGTTGGACATTTACTTCCTTCAGCTTTTTTAGTAACTACAATAATTTCATCACTATCGCCTTGTACAACTGATGATTTTGAAGTTATACAAAACTCTGAAAAATCCAAATTTTGTGAAAGTTCAAAAAGTCTTTTATTTAATTTTATTTCAATATCAGCTTCTAGACTTGAGCCAATTTCTTTGGTTGCTCTTTTTTCCTCAATACTTATATTGCAAACATCTCTTATCTTAATTATCTCGTTCATTTTATTGCCTAGATCAAGATTTTTAAATTGTTTTGGAAAATTGAGAAACTTTTCTAAATGTATACTTTTTTGACTTTTTTTTATTAATCTATAAATTTCCTCTGTAGTAAAGGATAATATTGGTGCAAACCATTTTAATAGTGAATTTAAAATTATATTTAACAGAATTATTGTAGATTTTCTTTTTTCAGAATTTATAGGATCACAATATAATACATCCTTTCTTATATCAAAATAAAACGCAGATAAATCTACAGTACAAAAATTTAACAATTCTTTATATAGATTATGAAAATCATAGTTATTAAAGTAATTTTTAAAATTTTTATTTAAAACATAAATTTTGTGTAACATAAATTGTTCAAGCTCAGGTAACTCTTTCACCTTTATTTTTTCTAATTCAATTTCTTCAAAATGGTCATTTAAATTTCCTAAAAGATATCTAAAAGTATTTCTAATTTTACGGTAAGATTCTGCATGTTGATCTAAAATAGAATAATCTATTCTTAAATCCTCAGCGTAATTAGATGATGCAACCCAAATTCTTAAAATATCTGCACCATACTTTTTCAAAATATCCTCAGGTGCAATAACATTACCTAAAGATTTTGACATTTTTAAACCTTTACCGTCTACAACAAATCCATGGGATAATATATTTTCAAAGGGTGCTCTTCCTCTAGTTCCACAAGACTCTAATAAAGATGAATGAAACCATCCTCTATGTTGATCGGAACCTTCCAAATACATTGAAGCAGGCCACTTTAAATCATCTCTCTTTTCCAGAACAAAAGAATGAGTTGAGCCGCTATCAAACCAGACTTCAACGATATCACTTAATTTATCAAAATCTTGTGCTTTATATTTTGACCCCAAAAATCTTTGTGGGTCATCAGAAAACCAACAATCAGAACCCTCTTTTTCATAAATATTTGCAATATTTTCTATAACCTCCTCATCAACTAAAATTTCTTTAGATTTTTTATTAATAAAAATAGGTAATGGAACACCCCAAACTCGTTGTCTAGAAACACACCAATCAGGTCTAGTCTCTATCATTGATTTAAGTCTTTCTTTACCTTTGCTTGGATAAAAATTTGTTTCATCAATTGCTTTCAAAGCTTTTTTTCTCAACTCATGGCTTTCCATTGAAATAAACCATTGAGGAGTTGCTCTATGAACTAATGGTGCTTTAGATCTCCATGAGTGGGGATAAGAATGAATTAATTCACCATTAAATAATAATTTTTTTTGTTCTTTTAGTTTTTCTATAACAATTGGGTTAGCTTTAAAGATATGAATGCCATCAAATAATTGAACATTTTTTGTATACTTTCCATCTCCATCAACAGTTTCAATTGCTTTTATTCCATTATTTAGACATAAATTAAAATCATCTGGACCATGGCTTGGTGCACAATGTACAATGCCTGTTCCTTGTTCAGTTGTAACAAACCGCGCTTGAAGCATTGGAATATCATAATTAAAACCTAAACTAAAAAAGGGGTGTCTACATATTGTATCTTTTAATTCTTTACCTTTAAAATTCTTTAATTGATCAAAATTTTTTATTTCACAATCTTTAATTACAGAGTCCAAAAGCGCTTCAGCAATAACTATCTTTTTATCTTTAAAATCTCCATCATCATTAATCTTTATTATAATGTAATTAAGGGACTCATTATAAGCTAGTGCTTTATTTGCTGGAATGGTCCATGGTGTAGTCGTCCATATAATTATTTCACATCCTTCAAGCTCTTTAAAATTTGAAGACTTAACTGGAAAAGATGTATAAATAGTATCAGATTTATGATCTTGATATTCAACTTCAGCATCTGCTAAAGCTGTTTTTTCAACTGTCGACCATAATACCGGTTTAAAACCTTTGTACAAACTTCCTTCTTTTAAAAATTTACCAAGTTCTCTAACAATTTGCGCCTCAGCATCAAAGCTCATTGTAGAATAATAATTTTCCCAATCTCCAACCACTCCTAATCGACTAAACTGAGCTTTATGAACCTCAATCCATTTTTCAGCAAACGATCTACATTCTTTTCTAAATTCAACAACAGGAACCTCATTTTTATTTTTCTTATTTTTTTTGTATTGCTCCTCAATTTTCCACTCTATTGGTAGACCATGACAATCCCACCCTGGAACATAAATTGAGTCTTTACCATCCATTTGATGAAACTTTACAATTATATCCTTTAAGATTTTGTTAAGTGCTGTTCCCATGTGAATATTTCCATTTGCATAAGGTGGGCCATCATGAAGAACAAATTTTTCTTTACCTTTGCTTGAATTTCTTAATTCGTCATAAAGATTAATATTTTTCCAATATTCTAATATTTGAGGTTCTCTTGTTGGCAAATTAGCCTTCATAGAAAAAGCGGTTTTTGGAAGATTTATTTGTGACTTATTCATTTTGTTTTTTTTGCAATCTTTAAATCTATATTAATTTGTGCTCTTAAGTGTTTTATATCTTTAAATTTTTTTTCATTTCTTATAAATTTTAAAAATTCAACTGATAAATACTTATTATAAAGATTGCCAGTAAAATTAAATAGATGAACTTCTAATAGGATCTTTCTTTGATTAAAAGTAGGTCTATAACCAAGATTTGCTATTCCTTTGAGACTTTTAAATTTATTTTTTCTCAAAACTTTTACTGCATAAACTCCTGGTTTAGCTAAAACATAATCATTGATATCTATATTACATGTGGGAAATCCAATTTTTTTTCCTAGTTGCCGACCTTTTTGAACAACCCCCTCAATAGACCACTTTCTATTTAAAAGTTTATTTGCTTTTGATAAAAAACCTTTTTCCAAAAGTTCTCTTATTAGAGACGATGATACAATTTTGTTTTTAATGAAAAGTGGTTTTGGTTTAATTACATTATAACCAAATTTTATTTCGTTTTGTAATAATAATCTTACATCTCCTTCTCTTCTATTTCCAAATCTAAAATTATTACTTACAAATATAAATCTTGCATTTAATTTTTTAAAAATGATATTTTTGATAAAATTTATAGGTTTGGTTTTAGAAAAATTTTTATCAAATTTTTTTGTGATAATAAAATCGACACCGAATTTTTTTAATAAATCTATTTTTTGTTTATTATTTGATATTCTGAAATTTTTAATTGATTTATTAAAAAACATTTTTGGCATTGGATCAAAATTAATTGTACCAATCTTTAATTTATACTTCTTTTTATATTCTTTTGCCAAATGAAATAATTTTTGATGTCCCAAATGTAAGCCATCAAAATTTCCAATCAAAATAATTGATCCTTTATGAATTTTTTTTATATCAAAATTATTATATTTTTTTACCATATTAACTCAGATTGCATATAGTTAACAATTACTTCATATTCTTTTGATACTTTTTCAATTCCATTATTTTTAATTTCGTTTTTATGTACCCCGTTTGTAATCAACAAAGAGTCATAATTTAATAAATTTGCTCCTTTAATATCTGTATTTAAATTATCTCCGATTGATAATATTTTTTTACCTTTATTATAAATAGATTGATTGTAAACTTCTGGGTATGGTTTACCAAAATAAATAACCTCTCCTCCCATTTTCTCAAAAACCATTGCTACCGATCCAGCACATAATTCTCTTTTATTTCCACGATCAACAATTAAATCAGGATTTGTACATATCATTTTTATCTTAATATAATTTTCTAACAACTTTTTATAATAATTCAAATCTCTATCATTTTCCTCAAATAATCCGGTGCATAACAAATATTCACTATTGTCGAGATCAGTTGATCGATTTTTTATAAAATTATTAAACAAATCATAATCTCTAGGTGGACCAATATGAAAGAATTTTTTATGAAGATAAAATTTTTCAAGATAATTAAGTGCTGCTTCTCCAGAAGTAAAAACATGATCTCTAATTTCTTTTTCCAATCCCATTTTTTCTAAAAAATCTCTTACAGTTTTATTTGGTCGAGGTGCATTGGTCAAAAGAACTAAATTCCTCTTCAAACTTATAATCTCTTTGACAGCTAATATTGCGTTCTTATGAAGTTTAATTCCATCATGAATTACTCCCCATAAATCAATGTAAAATAAGTCATAACCCTCAGCTATTGATTTAAGGCCCTCCAAATCTAAATTTTTAGTCATATTTTAAGGTATAAACCATTAAATCCATATTTTCCTAGCATTATTAGCAACTAATTGACCAACTTATCTTGAAAAAGGCGTGTCAGTATCTATATGAGGTTCATATTTAAAAGGAGAATTTATGAAATTTAAACCGTTACACGATAGAGTATTAATCGAAGTTCTAGATAGCAGCGAAAAAACTGCTGGAGGAATTATCATTCCAGACACAGCCCAAGAAAAACCTCAAGAGGGTAAGGTCGTAGCTGTTGGTGGTGGTGCAAAAACAGAAGATGGAAAATTAATTCCGATGGATGTTAAAGTTGGAGATAAAGTTTTATTTGGCAAATGGTCAGGAACTGAGGTCAAAATTGATGGCAAAGAATACAGCATAATGAAAGAGTCAGACATTATGGGTATTTCAGGAAAATAATTATAATTTAAAGGAGAAAATAAAATGGCAAAAATAATTAAATTTGACGCTGAAGCAAGAGCGGCAATGATGAGAGGTGTCAATATTTTAGCTGATACCGTAAAAGTTACTTTGGGTCCAAAAGGTAGAAATGTGGTCATGGATAAATCTTATGGTGCACCAAGAATTACTAAAGACGGTGTTTCTGTAGCAAAAGAAATTGATCTTGAAGATAAATTTGAAAACATGGGTGCTCAAATGGTTAAGGAAGTTGCTAGTAAAACTAATGAGGAAGCTGGAGATGGTACAACTACTGCAACTATTTTAGCTCAAGCTATCGTTAAAGAAGGTGTTAAGTATGTTACTGCAGGCATGAACCCAATGGATGTAAAAAGAGGAATTGATGCTGCGGTAGAAAACGTGAAAGAAAATTTAATTTCTTCAGCAAAAAAAGTTAAAGACAGTGATGAGATTGCTCAAGTTGGAACAATTTCTGCAAATGGTGATAAAGAAATCGGAACAATGATTGCAAAAGCCATGCAAAAAGTTGGTAACGAGGGCGTAATTACCGTTGAAGAAGCAAAGGGAATTGATACTGAGCTTGATGTTGTTGAAGGTATGCAGTTTGATAGAGGTTATTTATCTCCATACTTTATTACAAATAGTGATAAGATGACAACTGAGTTAGATAACCCATATATATTATTACATGAAAGCAAATTAACTAACTTACAACCAATGGTTCCATTATTAGAAGCTGTTGTGCAATCAGGTAGACCTCTAATGATTATATCAGAAGATGTTGAGGGAGAAGCACTAGCTACTTTAGTTGTAAATAAATTAAGAGGTGGATTAAAAGTTGTTGCAGTTAAAGCTCCTGGATTTGGTGATAGAAGAAAAGCTATGCTTGAAGACATTGCCATCTTAACTGGCGGCCAAGTAATTTCTCAAGATTTAGGAATAAAACTTGAGAACGTAAAACTTGAAGATCTTGGCTCTTGTAAAAAGATTAAAGTTGATAAAGATAACAGCACTATTGTGAGTGGTAGTGGTAAAAAATCTGACATTGAGGCTAGATGTGCATCAATCAAACAACAAGTTGAGGAAACAACATCAGATTATGATAGGGAAAAACTTCAAGAGAGACTTGCTAAATTAGCGGGTGGAGTTGCGGTTATTAAAGTTGGTGGTGCAACTGAAGTTGAAGTTAAAGAGAGAAAAGATAGAGTAGAAGATGCTTTAAATGCAACCAGAGCTGCTGTTGAGGAAGGTATTGTAACTGGCGGTGGATGTGCACTTTTATATGCAGCACAAGATCTTGAAAAGGTCAAAGCTAGAGGCGAAGATCAAAAAGCTGGTGTAGATTTAGTAAGAAGAGCTTTAGAAGCTCCTATAAGACAAATTACCAAAAATGCTGGTGTAGATGGATCAGTTGTAGTTGGTAAATTATTAGAGCAGAAGAAAAAAACACATGGTTATGACGCTCAGAACGAGGAATATTGTGATATGTTCGCAAAAGGTATCATTGACCCTGTTAAGGTTGTAAGAACTGCTCTTCAAGATGCTGCTTCGATCTCTGGATTATTAGTAACTACAGAAGCAATGATTGCCGATAAACCAGAAGAAAAAGATGCTGGTGGTGGAATGCCTGCTGGTATGCCTGGTGGAATGGGTGGCATGGGCGGAATGGGTGGTATGGGAATGTAATACCCATTAATCACAAACAAAAATCTAAAAAGGGCAGTAAAAACTGCCCTTTTTTTTTATTAAAATGTTATATAAATCTTAAATGTCAAAAAGATATAGTGGAAAATCGTTTAAAGATTCAAGTGTTAGTAAAAAACCTAAGTTAAGTCTGAAACAAAAAAGAAAATTAAAAAGAGAAAAATCTAAAAAATCTTAAGATTTTCGGCTTTTTTTATTATGCTTTTTAAATATAAATTTTTTAGATCTATTATTTCTGTTTTTAAATTTTTTTTTACCTTTAAAACCAAATTTTTTTCTCTGCTTTTCTGAAGATGAAATTTCCAGAGTTTTTCCGAAAAATTTAGGATTATTAGTTAACCCAAATGGTTTTGGGCTTTTCTTTTTAAAAAATTTTTTCTTACTCTTAAAATTATAATCTTTTTTTTCTTTTTCTCTTGCTGATCTTTCAAACTTTCCTTTACCAAAAAAACTTCTTTTATTCTTAAAATTTAATTTTTTTTCTTCTCTTAATTTTTTTTTTTTATTATTAGGTCTCTTACTTCTTTTTTTAATTTTTGAATTTCTTCTTATAATACTTTGAGCTGATTTAAAATTTGGATCAATTAGTTTATTTATTGAATTCCACATTAATCTATCATCTGGTGTCAAAAAAGTTAGGGCAGATCCTTCCGATCCTGCTCTAGCAGTTCTTCCTATTCTATGAATATAATCTTCTGGAACTTGTGG
>CACKKY010000011.1 GCA_902600855.1 uncultured Pelagibacteraceae bacterium
AACTGCAGTTACAATACTTGAGTGCATATTTAAAAATGGTTATCAATATCAAAAAGCAGGAGTGATGCTTACAGGGCTTTCTAATGCTAACGACAAAACAAACCTATTCTCTTCTGAAAAAGATGAGAAAATAAATAGTTTAATGAGATCTATTGATAACACTAATCATAGATACGGGAGATCTACTTTAAGTGTTGCAAGCGCTGGTGTTCAAAAAAGATGGAACATGAAAAGAGAATATTCTTCTAAAATAGATACGGCAGATTTTTTCAGTTTACCAAAAATAAAAGCTATTTAAGCTTTAAAGAGAATGTTGGTTAAATTTTGAAGATTATCGCCCCAAAAAACCTCTTTTTTAATTAACTCAAATTCTAAATCAAAAACAGAGGACATAGCAGAAGCGTAAACAGACCTTGCATCAATAGTACTATTTAAGTCTCTTCCTTGAAATAAATCTTTTGTTTTTAAACCTGGCCAATCAGAATAAACTTGAGATTTCTTTAATAATCCACCTCCTAAAAAGATCGCTGAAGCATAACCATGATCTGTACCTAAACCACTATTTTGAGTAACTGTTCTACCAAATTCGGTTAAAGTTAAAATTAAAGTGTTCTTCATTTCTTTCCCAAGGGACTCATTTAGTTTATTAAAGATATTATCCATCTCAATTAAGCTATCAGTATGAGATCCATCAACTCCGCTTTGTGCTGCATGAGTATCAAAACCATTTACTTGAAATACAGCTACTCTTGGTCCATTAACTTTTTTTAATTCACTTCCAGCTTTGAATGCCAATGAATTATTATCTCGAGACATTGACATTGTTTCACCTGTCATCATAGATCTTTGGGAAATAATATTCATCATTTCTTCCAAATCTTTTTCTGAATGCTCTTTATAATGTGATTTTAAGATTTCTAAAATTTCTTTATTAGGTAATTTTTTTTTAGCTGGAAAAAAATTATTATTATTCGACGTTCCTCTTAATAATAAAGGCATAGGTAATTGTAAAGCAAGTCCATCTCCGTTTAATTTAGCTAAATTCATTCCTCTACCTAGCCAACCCGTCTTAACAGCATATGGAATATGTCCTCCACTTTGCATTAAATTTTGCCCATCAAAATGTGACCTTTTCGAATAAGGAATATTTGTTGCATGTACAATTGAGGCCTGATTGCTTTGCCATGATTTATAAAAACTGTTTAATTTAGGATGTAGAGCAAAGTCAGTATCTAATTTAACTGCGTTATCTAAAATTAAATCTTGTCTTCTTTCTTCAAGATCTTTATCTCCAATAACAGGAACAGCATACAAACTATCCATTGCACCTTTCAACATAATTACAACTAAATTTTTTTTAGGCTTAGTATTTGCTAAAACTGGCAAATTAAATCCAGCCAAAAATAATGCTGTAGCTGAACTCTTTAAAAAATTTCTTCTAGAAATTTTCATGATTTTAATACCTCAGGTAAATTAAATAGCAGAATATGTCTATCAATTGGTTCTTTTCTTTTATTTAAAGTTTTTAAAATTTGATTTGGATTATCAAAGTTTTTTAAAATCATTTCTGCATAAAAATCATTTGATTGATTATTCTTTTTAATTTTATTGAAAATTTCTTTTGAATAAACTAATCTTCTAATCAGTAACTCAGGTGACATCCAATCATCAGAAATGTCAGACCAACCATTAGGCTGTTTTGAAAAATATGGATGATGACCTATACTGTTTAATAAAACATGGAGTACTTTTTGAGATTTATTTATTTTGTTTCCTAACACATGATTATCCAATATTTTAGGTGAAGGAATTATATTGGCACCAGTCATTTTCACCATTTGCAGAAGCCAATTCTCAGGGTTTTGAAATTTTTTGTACATTGGTGAATAATTAAATGCAACCTCTATTGCAGCTTTATGAACTTCAGGTAAATAACCATCAGATTTTTTCCAAGCATCAACAATCGGTTTAGTCATTTCTTTACTTGGATAATCAGTAATCAAATATCTACAAAGTTTCATTGCTATAAATTCTCTGCAAGATGGATTTTTAGACAGATCCCTTATTACTTTTGAAAGCCCTTTTTCACCCTCATTATAACCTAAACCAAGTATTCTTTTTCGACCCGGTTGATGTATATTTGGTTCAAAATAAACATCACCAAATTTACCTTCCTTATTTTTTCGAGATCTCCAACCTGACATTAAATATGACATTTGAATAACATCATCTTGATTATATCCAGAGTTTGGAGAAACAGTATGGAGTTCTAAAAGTTCTCTTGCGTGATTTTCATTAATTGTGGCTTCTTTACCCCTAGATGCTCTTTTCAAACCAACAGGGCTATCAGGTCCAATATTTTGACTGTTATCTAAATGTCTTATCATTGGCCAAGCGACTGTTGCATCAAAAGCCATCTTTTCAAATGTTTGATCCATATTCTCTCGTATACTTTCTCTTTGATAAGCACCAGTAGAAAATTGTTGTAACTGCTTTATTGAGCTTATTGTAAAATGATTTGCCCAAAAATACCAAAGCTTGGTAAATACAGGTGAATTACTATGAATTGCCTCTGTATGCCTTATACCTAATTCCAAATTTATCCAGTGTCCTCTACCTGTTTTAAGTGCAAGTTTTCTTTGTTCTTTTTTAAGAGTATCAGGATCATTTTTATATTTATCTCTTATCTTTTTTCGTTCTTTTAAAGAATATTTATTTTGAAATTCTCTTAATTCTTTTTCAGTATAAATTTTTTTTCCATCCCATTTTAATTTAGGCACAGAATTTAATTGATTTTTAGCCCAATTGAGAGGGTCGGTTGGAACTCTTTCGTCAGGGCCCACTCCAAAACTAACTTTTCTAACAAAATCCTTCATTAGTAATTTTTTTTTAATTCCACTATATCCTCAATATTTTCTAAGCAATTTTTGTATTCCTCAAGGTTTTCTCTTTTAGCTAATTTAAAAAATATTGCATTTAGTATTAGTATTACTGGAATTGGAATTAAAGTCACTATTGAAATATCATTTAGAATTAAAAAAGAATAAATAAACAAAAATAAAATAGAACGAATTAAAACGTTTATTCTAAAAACACTAATAATAGAAAATGAATGCTCTAATAAATTTATAAAACTCATTTTTGAAGGTCCAAAATATCTTGCCCCTCTTATTGATGGTATTGATTTTTTATTTTTTTCTATTTTAGTCAAAGCAGCAGAAAAACTATTCCAGGTGGCTTTTTCATTAATCATTTTTTCCACTGTAGTTTTAGTTAAACATGTGTAATTACCAAATTTAATAGATTGGCCTGTAAAAAAATAAGTTAACAATTTATGAATGCTATAACAAAATTTAAAAAATAAAGTTTCTGATCTTTTGACTCTTTCACCAACAATCGTTTGATTTGATGAATACTCAGTATATTCAATAAAATTTTTAATTTCACTTGGCCTATCTTCACCATCGCCATCCATCGGAATTACATAATCGAAATCTTTTTTTTCAAAAAGATATTTAAGTCCAGATGCTATACATCTTGTATGACCATTATTTTGTTTCATATTAATCAATTCAATTGAATTGATATTTTCTAAATTTTGAAAATTTAATTCTTTTTTTTCTAGTGATGCATCATTAATTATTGTTACTGAAAACTCATGATTTAAATCTTTAATTTCTATATTTATATTCATAATAAGCTCTGAAACAGACTCCCAATCATTATATACAGGGATTAAAATTGAGATTTTCATCTATTTTTCTAATCCAATCATACAAAAACCTTGCTTATTAATTTGTCCAAAATCTCCTGGACATAGTTGCTTTAAAATACCTGAATTACCTGTATAAATTATTCCTCCATTTGGATTTAGAATATCTATTTTACCTTTCAAATTTTTATACCAAATTGGCCTTGAACTTAAATGATAAGATAAGTTACCTGCATGCCATTCATCTCCTACCACATACATTATTTCATTATAAAAATTTTTATTCCATCTTCTCTCAACTAAGTCAGCAATTTCTTTTCCTTCATAATTTGTTCTCTTATTCGTTTTGGTTACCGATATATAAGAATAGAGTATAGGTGATATTAAAAATAAAACTATAAAACCAAACATAAATGAATTTAATTTTTTAGTATTAATTTGTGATTTAAGTAAATAAATAAACAAGGTACCAAAAAACAAATAAAAGGGTGTCATCCACATAGTTCTAATTTTAGAGCCAGTAATAATAGAAGTTAAAAACATCAGTACGATCGGAAGAATACTTATAAACAAAAGAAAAATTAATTTTTTATCATTTAAATTTAAATTAAATCTTATTTTTTTTACTAATATCCAAATTAAAAATAAAAAAGGAGTTAATATTCCTAATTGTTTAAGTAAAAAGATTATTGGAAATTTTAAATGATCAATTATTCCTGAATGTTCTAAACCTGTACGTTGAAGGCCATATTGAATTGTTATGAAATCATTTTGATTAAGCCAAATTAAATGTGGTACTAAAATTATTAAAAAAATTTCTAATATGATTACATATTTAAAATCAAACTTTTTAATCTTTTTTATAAAAATTAAATAAACAAATAAAATCACAATTGATAAAAGAAGATATATAAATAGATATTTTGATAGAAATCCAAATGAGGCAAATACCGCAACTAAAAAACAATCATTAAATTTGATTTCCTTGCAATCATATATTTTCCAAAAGTAATAGACTGTTAACGCCCAGAACGGTAATTGACAAACATTTACATTAAACTCTGGAGTTGTGAAATTATAGAAATAGATAGATTCTAATATTAATACAGACAAAAAACTTAAAAGATCATTATTAAATATTTCCTTTGAAAATTTGTATACAATGTAAAAACTTATAATTACAAAAATTTGACTTAAAAAATAATAAGCCCAATCTTGAGAGCCAAAAATTTGGTAAAATAATTCTAAAACAACTGCTACCATTGGTGGATGTTTATCAAATCCCCAATCTAGATTACTTGCCCAAGCTAAATGTTCAATTGTATCTAGTGGTAAATTTTTATTTGTTAAAGATGGAGCTAATGTCCAAAGAATTAAATGCACAAATATAAAATAATAGAAAAAATTATTATAATTTCTGATATTATTAGCCATTAACAATTATTTACTACAATTAACCTTTCTTGACACCTATAATTTGCTGAATATACTGCCCAAACTTAAATTTGTACTATGCCAAAGACAGCAAAAGCTAAAAAAAAGGTTCCTAAATTCAAAACAAAAATTACAAGCAAAGTAAAACTTGCTGTTAAACCAATTATTAAAATTTCTAAAACCTATATTCCAAAAGATACAGAAAAATATATGTGTGAAAAACATAAAGTTTTTTTTAGAATTAAATTAAATGAATGGAAAAAAGAATTAGTTAAAGCAAATAATGAAGCTCTTTATAATGGCAGTATGGATGATAACAGCATATCTGCAGATATTGTTGATCAAGCGAGTTCATATACTGATAAAAACGTTGAAATGAAAGCTATCAATAGACAAATTAAATTAATTTCTGAAATTGATAAGGCTCTAATTCGAATTAAAGATGATACTTATGGTTATTGTTTAGATACTGCAGAGCCTATTGGGTTAAAAAGACTAATGGCACGACCTGTAGCAAAATATACAATCGCTGCACAAGAGAAACATGAAAAAAACGAAAAAGTTTACGCAGATGAATAAACAAAGAAAAAAAAATAAACAAGATTCAATTTCTTTTCTTTTTGCAAAAAAATACATTTATTTTTATTATGCATTTTTTTGGATACTGCTATTATTATATGTGTTTACTAGATGAATAATAAAATAATACTTATTATAGTTATTGTGGTTATAATTGAATTATCAGGCCATGGAATTTTGAGTTCTTTTTTCAGATTAATGGGATAAAAAAATTTATGGGAGAGGTGGAAAATCTTTTTCATTCATAAATTTAAAACCTTTTATAACAGACTCCCTTTTTGAAATTTTTGTATACCAATTCTCAAGGTATTTAAATTTCTCTAATCCAATATCATGCCAATTATGTCTAGCAATCCAAGGAAAAGTTGCAATATCTGCAATAGAGTATTCATCAGAAGCTAGATAATTTGACTCCGATAAGCGAGTGTCTAATGCTTTGTAAATATTTCTTGAAATTGTAAAATATCTATCTTCTGCAAACTTACTTTTTCCAGGATTATAATGGTGGAACTGATGATGTTGTCCTAACATTGGACCTACGTAGCCCATTTGAACCATTAGCCATTGATTTATTTTATTTCGGTATCTTTGTTCATAGAGTTTTCCACTACACTCTGCTAAGTAAATTAGAATAGCTCCAGACTCAAAAATTTTTTCGTTATTTTTGTGATCAATTATAACTGGAATTTTGCTTAAAGGACTAATCTTTATGAATTCTGGATTAAACTGCTCATCTTTGCTTAGATCAACTTTCGTTACTTTGTAATCAAACCCTATTTCCTCAAGCATGATACTAATTTTTTTTCCATTAGGAGTATCAGCTGAAAATAATTCAATCACTTTTTACACCAAGTCGATCTTTAAGTGTCTTTGATGAAGTTGTAAATTCAAATCTATATTTTTCATTTGGTCTTGCTAATTTAAAACACGCTCTTGCGGCCAATGCACCCTCATGAAAACCTGATAAAATCAGTTTTAATTTTCCTGGATAAGTACATATATCTCCTACTGCATAAATTCCTTTATGGTTTGTCTGAAATTTTTCAGTATCTACCTCAATAGTTTTTTTATCAATATTTAAACCCCAATTTGCAATTGGACCAAGTTGCATAATTAAACCAAAAAATCCAAGAAGATAATCTGTTTTAAGAGTTTTTAACTCTTTATCCTCACTTTTAATTTCAACACTTTCTAAATGATCCTCTCCTTTAATAGAGCTAATCTGAAATTTGGTATATAAGTTAATTTTTCCATTTTTTACAAGTTCATGTACTCTATCAACAGTTGCTTGTGCGCCTCTAAAATCATCTCTTCTATGCACTAAATTTACATTTGAATTATTTGATAACTCAACTGCCCAGTCTAAAGCACTATCTCCTCCACCAAATATTGTTACAATTTTTTTTTCAAATATCTTTTTATCTCTTATTGAATAAAAAATTGATTTGTTTTCAAATTTTTCACACTCTTTAACTGAAAATTTTCTTGGTTCAAATGAACCTACACCTCCTGCAATAATTACATTTGGAGTTGAAAATATTTTATCATAGCTTGTTTTAACTATCCAATTGTCTCCTTCTTTTTTTACCTCATCTACTCTCTCATTTAGGTGAAACTTTATGTCAAAAGGTTTTAATTGATTTATTAAGTTTTTAGTTAACTCTTCACCTGTGCACTCAGGTATGGCTGGAATATCATAAATTGGTTTATCAGGGTAAAGTTCTATACATTGACCTCCAATTTTATCTAAATTATCGATTACCTCACAATTAAGACCAATTAATTTTAATTGATGGGCGGTAAACAGCCCAGTAGGTCCAGCTCCTATAATTAATGCATCAGTTTTATTCATTAAATTTTTAAGTTTGCTTAGAGGGAATATTAACTGTTAATCCATCTAAGTCATCTGAAATTGTTATTTGACAACTTAGTCTACTATTTTTTTTTGGTTCAAATGCCATATCTAGCATATCCTCTTCACCATCCTCCTTTAAAGGTAGTTTGTCAAGCCACTCTTCATTGACGTATATATGACATGTCGCACAAGCCATCCCTCCACCACAATCGGCATCTATTCCAGGAACATCGTTTTGAACTGCACCCTCCATAACAGTTAAGCCATTTTGAACGTCAACTGTATGTTTTTGATTTTCATGAGTGATGAATATTATTTTAGTCATGTACTAGATATATTCTGTTAAAAAAAAAGGGCAAGTATGTAAAAACATACTCGCCCTTAATTTAAACTTTTATTTTACTACTTTGCTCTTTTACCGCTTGAAGCAGTTGCAGCAGCCCAAATTACTAGACCAAATGCAATTTTATTAACAAAGTCAGCTAAGTTATATACTACGTTAAGTGACTCAGCATCTACACCACCTGTTAGGTAACCAAATACATAACCTAATGGGTAAATTGCCCAACCTACTGTAACGATCATTCTCATAGCACCAAATGCAGTCACAAGAGACTTGTTTCCACTTTTTGCTGCAGCTTTTCCAGCTTCACCAGAAAATACTTCATAAAGAATGTATATCCAACCTGCCATACCAATGATAAATCCAAGAGTAGCATTGATGTATCCTGCTTCTCCTAAATATCCACCGACTAACATAACAACTGAACCAAGTAACAATCTCCAGAACATTCCAGAATTTGCTTTACCTACAGCTGATAGAATTAAATAAAATTCAACCATTTGTAGTGGTACAGTGATTAACCAATCAATGTATCTGTAAACTGTTGGTGAGTCACCAGTAGTCACCCATACTTCTCTCATGTACATGTAGTGTATGAATGCAATACCAGTTACAAGACCTGCAACAATTACTGAAGTTCTCCAGCCTGCTGCTACATTGCCTGTTTCCATAAAGAAGAAAGCAGTAGCTGCTAACATCCCCATAGAGATCACCCAGAATGAAATCCCAACGAAATCATCTTGAGCTAACATGGCGTCTGCGTTTGCAACACCCGTAACACCTAATAGGGCTACAGCTGTAAGAGCAAACAATTTTAGTTTTTTCATAAAAAACTCCCTCTCTAGTTAGTTTTTACTTTTTAGTTTATATAAACTAAGCTCAGGCTTCCCTAAGCAAAGATTTTGGTTAAATATCAAATTAAATGAGTTTATAGAAGACATAAATGTCATTAATTTACATTGATTTTACTCATTTTTTAAAATTAAATACAATTTATAATTTAAAAATCACAAAATAAGCAATATCGAATCAAATTATTATGTCTGATAAGTTTCAAAAAATTTACGAGCAATCAATTAAAAATCCTGAAAATTTTTGGCAAGAAGCTTCTGAAGATATCTTTTGGTTTAAAAAACCTACTAAAATTTTAAACAAATCTAACCCTCCATTTTATAAATGGTTCGAGGATGGTGTTACAAATACCTGTTATAACGCTTTAGATGTTCACATAGACCAGGGCAAAGGTAATAAAACTGCATTAATATATGACAGTCCAATTACTGGAAATAAAAATCAATTTACCTATGAGCAATTAAGAGCAAAAGTTGCAAAATTTGCTGGTGCACTTAAAGATCAAGGGGTCGTTAAAGGAGATCGAGTTATAATTTATATGCCCATGATACCTGAAGCTGTCATTGCAATGTTAGCTTGTGGTAGGATTGGAGCTATTCACTCAGTAGTCTTTGGTGGTTTTGCATCAAATGAACTTGCAAGTAGGATTGATGACAGTAAAGCAAAAGTTATTGTTACAGCTTCTTGTGGATTTGAGCCAGGTAGAACAGTTGAGTACAAACCATTAGTTGATGAAGCAATAAATATGGCAAATCACTCTATTGAAAAAATGATATTGTTTCAAAGACCTGGTCATGAAGTAAAATTAAATGCTCCAAAAGAAATTAGTTGGGAAGAATCCCTTTCTAAAGCAGAGGAAGTTGATTGTGTTGAAATGAGTGCAAATGAATTTGCTTATATCTTATATACATCAGGAACAACTGGTGTACCCAAGGGCATAGTAAGAGATATTGGTGGACATATAGTTGCTTTAAAATGGACTATGAAAAATATTTATAACATTAATGAGAATGACGTTTGGTGGTCAGCAAGTGATATTGGCTGGATAGTGGGCCACTCTTACATAGTTTATGCCCCTTTATTTAAAGGTTGTACTACTGTGTTATTTGAAGGAAAGCCAGTTGGCACTCCAGATGCTGGTGCATTTTGGAAAATAATTTCAAAGTATAATGTAAAATCGCTTTTCACGGCACCAACCGCTTTTAGAGCAATTAAAAAAGAGGATCCTGAAGGAAAATTTTTCTCAAAATATAATTTACATAAATTTGAGTCATTATTTCTAGCTGGAGAAAGAGCTGATCCAGATACAATTAAGTGGGCAGAAAAATTATTGAAAGTTCCTGTAATTGATCATTGGTGGCAAACAGAAACTAGTTGGGCAATCAGCTCAAATTGCACTGGGATTGAAATGATGAAAACAAAATATGGGTCAGCTTGTAAAGCTGTTCCTGGTTATGATGTTCAAGTTATAAAACCAGATCAAACTTTAGCTAAACCAAATGAAATGGGTGACATTGTTGTAAAACTTCCTTTGCCTCCTGGAACATTTCCAACTTTATGGAATGCAGATGAAAGATATAAAAAAAATTACATGACAAATTATGAGGGTTACTATGAAACATATGATGCAGGTCATATAGATGAGGATGGATATATTTGGATTATGTCAAGAACTGATGATATTATTAACGTTGCAGGTCACAGATTATCAACAGGTGCTATAGAAGAAGTATTATCTGAACATCAATCTGTTGCTGAGTGTGCTGTTCTAGGAATCGCAGATAAACTTAAGGGTCAATTGCCAATTGGTTTAATTGTTCTAAAGGCAGGAGTAGACAAAGATCACGAAACTGTCTCAAAAGAATGTGTGAAAATGGTAAGAGATGCAATTGGTCCAGTTGCTGCTTTTAAGATAGCTATTGTTATAAAAAGACTTCCAAAAACAAGATCTGGTAAGATTTTAAGGGGAACAATACGAAAGATCGCAGACAAAGAAGATTATAAAATGCCAGCCACTATCGATGACCCTGAAATTTTAAATGAAATAAAAGAAGATCTTATTAAAAATAATATTTTAAAAAACTAAAGGTTTACCCTCAGGATCACCTATAATTTTACCATCTCTCATCTTGATTTTTCCATCAACAATAGTTGCAACAGGAGTTCCTTTAAATTTATCTCCGTTAAAAGGAGACCATCCACATTTACTCTCAATATTTGCATTTTTAATTTCAATAGTCTTATTCATATCTACAATAGTAAAGTCAGCATCATACCCTTCCTTTATAAATCCTTTATTTTTAATACCAAAAATCTTAACTGGATTTTCACAAACAAGATTCATCAACTGATTTAAAGATAATTTTCCATCATTAATGTGATTAAGCATAACAGGCATAAGGGTTTGAACACCAGGCATACCTGATGGCGAATTTGGGTACTCTTTATCTTTATTTACCTTTAAATGAGGAGCATGATCTGAACCGATTGTATCATTTAAATTATTTTTTACAGCATACCATAATCTATCATAATGTGATTTGTCTCTTATTGGAGGATTCATTTGGGCGTAAGTTCCAAGTTTGTCATAGCAATCTGGAGCATAAATTGTTAAATGCTGTGGAGTTATTTCAAAAGTAATATTTCCTTTGTGCTGTGAAAGAAAATCTATTTCTTGTTTAGTAGTAATATGAAGTACATGTGCTTTTTTATTATGCCTCTCAGCTATTCTAACTATTCTTCTTGTCGATGAAATTGCACATTCATCACTTCTCCAAATAGGATGTGTATGGACGTCACCATTTTTAATCAATTTTTTATTTTGATTTAAAACAGCCTCATCCTCCGAATGTACAGCTACAACTTTAGAACTATTTTTAAATACCGTATCTATATCTTCTTCCTCAGCAACTAAAAGATTACCAGTTGAAGAGCCTGCAAAAAGTTTTATTCCACAACAACCCTCTAAATTTTCTAGATCTGCTAATTCACTACCATTATTTGCTGTTGCGCCAAAATAAAAAGCATAATTGCAATACATTCTATTTTTGGCGAGATCCAATTTTTTTTGGAACTCTACCTTCGTGGATGTAGGTGGGTTAGTGTTTGGCATTTCAAATACAGCCGTAATCCCTCCAACAATAGCTGCTCTACTTCCAGAATGAAGGTCTTCCGTGTCTGTTGAGCCTGGTTCTCTAAAATGAGTTTGGGTATCTATACATCCTGGTAAAACTATTTGTTCCTTTGCATGATATGTTTCTTTAGCTTCTTCTAAAATTTGACCAATTTGATGAATTTTTCCATCTTTAACAGCAACATCTACATTTTTTAAATCACCATCGATGTAACATTGTCCATTTTTAATTATAAGATCTAACATTTTGAAAAAAAATAATTATATTAAAAATAAATAATAATCAAATATGAATAATAACTTCTACACATTAGAAAATAGGTCTATAATTTATGTCAATGGGTTAGATGCAAAAGAATTTCTTCAAAATATTATCAGTAATGATATAAATAAAGTTACTGAAAATTCAAGCTGTTTTGCTTCATTATTTACTCCTCAAGGAAAATTTCTTTTTGAATTTATAATTTCGAAACATAAATTGGGATATTTTATTGATTGTGAAAAAACTCAAGCAGAAGAGCTATATAAACAATTAACAATCTACAAATTAAGATCAAATGTAGAAATACTTGATTTAAGTGAAGAATTTGTTGTTGGTGTATTATCTTATGAAAAATATTTATCGATTGAAGGTGCGAAGGATATTTTAGGCTACACAATAAAATATAGAGAAGATCCTATTATATTGGATCCAAGAAATAAGAATCTTGGTGCGCGACTTATAATCAATTTGGAAAAGCTTTATCTTTCACTAAAAAAACTTAATTTAAAGAATGATAAAATAGAAAATTATTATACTCATTGTCATAAAATTGGAGTAGTTCCTAAATATTTAAATAAACTTCAAAATAAATTATTTGGTATTGAGTGTAATTATGAAGACCTAAATGGAATTGATTTTAAAAAAGGATGTTATGTTGGACAGGAGAATACAGCTAGAATTAAATTAAAAAATAAACTTTCTAAAAGATTATTACCAATTGAAATTATTGATGGTTTGCTGTCTGAAGAGGAAAAAATTTATAATAATGAAGTAGAAATTGGAAAAGTATTAATTGATGGCGATTATCCTTTTGCACTGATTAAATTTTTAGATAAAAACTTTAATAAAGATCAAATACTTAAAAGTGAAAATTGTTCATTTAAAATATGTGTGCCAGAATGGCTAAAAATTTGATTTTTGGTGCGGCCAGAGAGACTCGAACTCTCATGAATAAAATTCACACGGCCCTCAACCGTGCCTGTCTACCAATTTCAGCATGGCCGCAAAATGACCCACATTTAAACAATGACAATTACGTGTCAAATTGATAAATTTTAATATGGAATTTACACAAGAAGTACGTAAAGCAACAGATCCAATTTACCAAAAAATTTCTAAAGTAATGCCTGAAATTGAATGGTCTGTACATGCACCTTATATTCACAGAATCAATCAACTTAAAAAAGAAAAAAATGCAATTGTTCTAGCACATAATTATCAAACTCCAGAAATTTATCATGGTATTGCAGATGTTGCTGCTGACTCCTTGGCGCTTGCAATTGAAGCTGCAAAAACTAAAGCAGATATAATATTGATGGCAGGAGTTCATTTCATGGCAGAAACATCTAAATTAATGAGTCCAGAAAAAAAAGTTCTGCTTCCAGATATGGATGCAGGATGTTCTTTGTCTTCATCTGTAACAGGTAAGGATGTAAGGTTACTAAAAGAAAAGTATCCAGGTGTACCTGTTGTTTCATACGTAAACACATCTGCGGATGTTAAATCAGAAACTGATATTTGTTGTACATCTGCCAATGCTGTAAAAATTGTGGAGTCTCTAGGTGTAAAAAAAGTCATTTTTTTACCAGATGACTATTTAGCAAAATATGTTGCTTCTCAGACAAATGTTGAAATTATTGCCTGGAAAGGAATTTGTATGGTTCATGATCAATTTAATGAAAAAGAGATTAATGATATTAGAGAAAGAAATCCTGGTATTAAGATTATAGCCCATCCTGAGTGTCCACCAGAAGTAATTAAAGCAAGTGACTTTGCTGGATCGACTGGTGGTATGATAAAATATGTAAAAGATAATCAGCCTCAAAAAGTTATGATGGTTACTGAATGCTCCATGAGTGATAATATTCAAGTAGAAAATCCAAACGTAGAATTTATTAGACCATGCAACCTATGTCCACATATGAAAAAAATTACTCTACCAAAAATCTTAGATTGTTTAGAAAATGAAACTGGTGAAATTATAATGGATAAAGAAACGATTAGAAAAGCGAGAATTCCAGTTGAAAGAATGGCTGCTATTGGCAGATAAACTTTGTGTCTAAAATTCAACTTAGTGAAAATTTTATAAGGAACACTGTTAAATTAGCTTTAAATGAAGATCTTTTTCCTTCTGGAGATATAACATCAAATTTAGTTGAAAAAGGTAAAGTTATTAAAGTTAAACTTTTATCAAATCAAAATGCAATTATAGGTGGCTTAAAATTTGCTAAGTACGCTTTTACACTTATTGATAGTAAAATTAAATTTATAATTAAAAAAAAAGATGGCACACAAGTTAAAAAAGGATCATTAGTTGCAACTATTGAAGGTGATGCAAAAAATATATTGATAGCTGAAAGAGTTGCTTTAAATTTTTTATCTCACATTTCGGGTATAGCAACTAAAACAAATCAATTTGTAAATTTGGCTGGTAAAAAATGTAAAATCTGCTGTACACGTAAAACAATTCCAAATTTAAGAGTTATACAAAAATATGCTGTTAAATTAGGTGGTGGAACTAATCATAGATTTAATTTAAGTGATGAGTTTTTAATTAAAGATAATCATATAGCTAGTAGCAATATTAGAGAATTAGTTTCAAGGGCAATTAAAAACAAACGAGGTAAAAAAATTACTGTTGAAGTAGATAATCTTAATCAACTTAAAAAAATAATGGGATTTAAATTTAATACTGTCTTATTTGATAATATGAGTATTACAAATTTAAGAAAAGGAGTTAAATTAGCAAAAAAACATTACGAAACAGAAGCATCAGGAAATATCAATTTAAAAACAGTAAAAAATGTTGCTAAAACAGGAGTAAACAGAATTTCTGTTGGAAGCATTACTCAAAGTGCTGCAGCTATAGATCTTAAATTAGAATTTTAAATTCTTAATTTACAAATTTAGAAAGATCAGGTTTAAAATAATTTGGTCCCTTCATGACTTTTCCTGATTCGTTATAAATTGGTTTGCCATTTTCATCTAGCTTACTCATATTTGAATTTTGGACCTCATCAAAACATTTATCCAAATCAATTCCAAAGGCGTGCCCTGCTCCATAAGTTACATATAAAATATCTGTCAGCGCATCAGCTACTTCCAATAAATCCTTATTATTCACGGCTTCTGTAAGCTCTTCTAATTCCTCTTTAATTAGATCTATCCGCAATTTATTTATTTTATCAGTACTAAATGAAGGTTTAGTTTTCACTTCTTGACCAAAAGTTTTCATGAATGTGCCTACTTTGCTAAAATTCGACATAATGCTCCTGTATGTTTTTAAAAATTTATTGTATGTTAATTGTTATTTATTACTTAAAAAATAATCAATGAAATTAAGAAAAGAATTTGACAGTATTGGAAGTATAAATGTCCCAAATAATAAATATTGGGGCGCATCTACTCAAAGATCTAATAAATTTTTTAATATAGGTAAAATTCTAGTTAATATTTCAATCATTAGATCAATTGCAATTATTAAGAGAGCTGCAGCAATTGTGCATGCAAAAGATAAATTGATCGATAACAGAATTTCAAAAGCTATAATCAAAGCATCAGATGAGGTAATTAAAGGAAAACTAGATGACAATTTTCCATTAAAGGTTTGGCAAACAGGATCTGGCACACAAACAAACATGAATGTAAATGAGGTAATTGCTAATAGAGCAATTGAAATTTTAGGTGGTAAAAAAGGAACCAAAAAACCAGTCCATCCTAATGACCATGTAAATAAATCTCAATCAACAAATGATGTTTTTCCTACCGCTATGCATATTTCTGTTGCAAAAGAAACTATTACTAAATTACTTCCCAATTTAAAAATTTTAGAAAAAGAATTAAAAAAAAAATCAAATCAATTTAAAAATATAGTTAAAATTGGAAGAACACACCTTCAAGATGCTACTCCACTTTCTCTTGGGCAAGAGTTTTCTGGTTATCACACTCAAGTTAAAAAAAGTATTGAAAGAATAGAATATGCTTTAAAAGAAATCTTATATCTCGCTCAAGGAGGAACTGCTGTGGGAACTGGTATTAATTCAAAGAAAAATTTTGATAAAAAAATTGTTAAAGAAATAGCTAAATTTACAAAAATAAAATTCAAACCAGCTCCTAATAAATTTGCAGAGCTTGCGGCACATGATGCAATTGTCAATTTTTCTGGAACATTGAATACTTGTGCGGTTGCTTTGATGAAAATATCAAATGATATTCGTTTCTTAGGATCTGGTCCTAGAGCCGGATACGGTGAACTTATCTTACCAGAAAATGAACCTGGCTCATCAATAATGCCAGGAAAAGTAAATCCTACGCAATGTGAAGCTGTTACAATGGTTTGTGTTAAAGTAATTGGAAATCATAATGGTATCACTATGGCTGGTTCTCATGGACATTTTGAATTAAATGTCTTTAAACCTTTAATTGCACATAATATTTTACAATCCATTGATTTAATTGCTGATAGCTCAAAAAATTTTGCTCTATATTGCGTCAAAGGAATAAAAGCTAACAAAAAAAAAATACAAGAACATCTTGATAATTCTCTAATGCTTGTTACAGCCTTAGCTCCTCATATTGGATACGATAGTGCAGCCAAGATTGCAAAAACAGCATTAAAAAATAATACAACTCTGAAACAAGAAACTCTTAAAACAGGACTTATAAGTGAAAAAAATTATAATAGAATTGTTAATCCAAGAAAAATGATTTATCCAGCGTAAGCCTTAATCGCTCTGTTTATAAAGTTTTTCAGATATATTCTATTTTGAAGGATATTTTCTTGTGAGACTAATTTGTTTAAAATTTCTCCTACTCTTTGATTTTGTTGATCATCTATTTTCATATCTGAAATATTAATCATAGTTTGATCAAAATTATAATTAAAAACAAATTCTAGATTTTTTATTTTTTTTCTAAAATTTCTAGGTGTTTGGAAAAATTTATAAATTTCATCAAAATTTTTAATCTTAATTTTCATTCTACCATCTAACATTAAATTATTTTGATTTAGATAAATTAAACTATTTGAAATTTCAAAATCTGCATAATCATACCAACTAAATTTACTATCATCTATATCAATCAGTCCCTCTTTTATTCTAAAGTTTAATATTAAATTGATAAGTTTCTGGTAAGGAATAATTTTATCAGCGTTAATTTTTGATACAATATTTAAGTTTTTATTATTAAATACCTCGGTTTTTAACAGCTGCTGTAAAACAGAATTAGTTTCAAAAATATGCATTAAATTTATTTTCTTAATTTTTCCTGATAGATCTAAATAAAATGGTTTCAAGTAAATTTGACCATTATAAATAAAATTTACATCATTCATTTTATCATTTAAATCAAATAAAATTTTTTCTCTATTTAGACTAAACTTAATTTCACTTTTATCTTTATTATCAACTATATTCATAAAGCCCTCTCTTAAGCCTTCAGCATAACTATATTCACCTTCAAGTAATAATCTTAAAATTTTAATATTCATTTTTGAGAATATTTTTTTCTTCTTTTTATCATTATAAATTTCTAAAGAGTAAGGAATATTAAAAATTTCATTTTTAACACTTAAAATATTTTGCTTTTTTTTAAAATTATAGAAATAATTCATTTGTTTTATTTTATTAATAAGTAAAACTTCATCTAAATTATTTTTTAAAAATATATAACTATCTAAAATTTTTATTTTTGATTTAGAAAAATCATTATCTAAAAGATTGATGAAGAAATTTAAATCTTTTTTATATAAACTAAATTTAGCTTTTGCTAAAAAAATTTCTTTAATTCTCAAATTTTTTGGAGAAAAAAAATTTGATATCTCTAAATTTATTTTAAGATTTTTAATATCAGCCAACTTTTTATTATCATCATTCAAAATTTTAACATTTTCAAATCTGTAGTTTGGCCATGGAAATAAACCATATTTCATATCTGTCAAAAATATAAATTTTATATTATATTTGCTTAAAAGCTGACTCTTTATCATGTTTTGAGTTTTGAATTTATCGTATACAATTGGTAGAGACAAAAAAGATAGGAATAAAATTAATAATATAATTGAAGCTATAAAAACTCTTTTTAAGCTTATTAATTGTAAAATTAAATTTTTTTTTTCTTTTAAGTTTAATTTCTTTGAATTTTTAATTATTAGATTATTTATAATAATACTAATTTTTTTAAAAAATTCTGATAAATGACTATGTCTACTCATATAAATAAATGAAACTTATAATGAAAAATATTAAATGATAAACTCTGATTATTTAAATAATTTAAATAAAGCACAAAAAGAGGCTGTTATGCACCTTAATGGTCCACTTTTAATTGTAGCAGGAGCTGGGTCAGGAAAAACAAAAGTTCTAACATCTAGAATTGCCAATATAATTAATGAGAAAAAAGCATTTCCTAATCAAATCTTAGCAGTAACTTTTACAAACAAAGCTGCAAAGGAAATGCAAAATAGAGTTAGCAAAATATTAGGCTCTTCCGCTTCAGGTTTATCGTGGCTAGGAACATTTCATTCTATTTGTGCTAAGCTTTTGAGAAAACATGCATCAGCTGTTAATCTAAATTCAAATTTTACAATTATAGATGTAGATGATCAAATTAGACTTGTTAAAAATATATGTAAAGCTGAAAACATAGATGTTAAACAATTATCTCCGAGATTTATACTTGCAATAATCGATCGTTGGAAAAATAAAGGTTATTATCCCAACGAAGTTATAATTAATAAAAAAGATATTTATGAAAAAACGATATTACCTCTCTACAAAATTTATCAACAAAAATTAATAGATTTAAATTCATGTGATTTTGGAGATCTTATTTTACATACAGTAAAAATTTTAGAACATAACAAAGATATAAGAGAAATTTATTCTAAAAACTTTAAATATATTCTTGTGGATGAATATCAAGATACTAATTTTATTCAAAGTAGATGGTTAAATTTGCTTTCTGAAAGAAATAAAAATATATGTTGCGTGGGTGATGACGATCAATCAATATATAGTTGGAGAGGTGCAGAAATTAAAAATTTTTTAGAATTTGACAAAGTATATGAAAATACAAAAGTCATAAGATTAGAACAGAATTATAGATCTTCACAAAATATTTTGTCTGTTGCTTCTAACCTTATTGAAAATAATCAAAATAGAGTTGGGAAAACTTTGACAACAACATCAGAAGAAGGCGATTTAGTTAAACTAAATTGTTATAAAAATGGTAAAGACGAGGCAACTGGTGTTTCTGATGAAATAGAAAATAAAATTAAAAAAAAATATTCCTATAATAATATAGCTATACTTGTAAGAGCAATTTTCCAAACACGAGAGTTTGAAGAGAGATTTCTTAAAATTGGTATGCCTTACAGAATTTTAGGAGGAACTAAATTTTATGAAAGAGCAGAAATAAAAGATTGCGTTGCTTACCTGAGATTAATTCATCAAGATAAAGATGATCTTGCATTCGAAAGAATAGTCAATAATCCAAAAAGATCTATAGGAGATAATACTCTAAAAAATATCCATGAATTTGCAACTAAACATAACCTAAATCTTGAAAAAGCATCAATAAAAATGTTGCAAGAAAATTTGATTAAACCTAAAGCTAAAATAGGACTGAATATATTTTTAAATTTGGTTAATAAATGGCGAAATGATTTTAAAATTAATAATTCAAGTCACATAAAATTGTTGCAAATCGTTTTAGATGAGTCTGGTTATTCTGCAATGCTGAAAGATAAAAAAGATTTAGACAATGAAAATAGATTGGAAAATATTAAAGAATTATTAAGTGCTATGAAAGAATTTGATAATTTAGAAAGTTTTTTAGAACATGTATCTTTGGCTACTTCAATTGACCAAGAATGGGATGGCGAAAAAATAAATATGATGACAATGCATGCTGCAAAAGGTCTAGAATTTGATGTAGTTTTTCTTCCTGGTTGGGAGGAGGGCTTGTTTCCACACCAAAAATCTATTGAGGAAAAAGGCCAAAATGGTCTTGAGGAAGAAAGACGTCTTGCTTATGTGGGTATTACAAGAGCTAAAAAAAAAGCTGTCATCTCATTTTCAATGAATAGGTTTTATCAGGGCGATTGGATAGATAGTATGGCATCGAGATTTATTGATGAATTGCCTGAGAAACACATAGAAAAAAATTCATTTTTTGAAGATGACACTTATCATGAGGAGGACTTCGATTTTAATCAAGATTTTGAAATTGAAAATGAAACTAGAAGTCCAGGTTGGATTAGATATCAAAAGAGAATTAAGTGAATAAAAAAATCAAAGTATTAAGAAGTAAGTTTAAAGAATATAATATCGATGGATATATTGTTCCAAAAAATGATGATTATTTTACTGAATATTCAAAAATTAATAGATTAAAAATAATTTCTAATTTTAGTGGTTCAGCAGGTATAGCTATTATCTTAAAAAATAAAAATTATTTATTTACTGATGGCAGATATTCAATTCAAAGCCAAATTGAATCTGGTGATAATTTTAAAATAGTAAGTATTGAAAAAATATTAAATTGTTCAATCATTAAAAATCTTACTTTAGGCGTCGATCCTAAAGTTTTTACTTATTCGCAGATTAAAAGATATTTCTTAAAAAATAATAAAATTAAATTTATAGAAAAAAATTTAATTGATGAAATTAAAAAACAAAAAATAAATGATGCATTTTCATTTTTTTCATTAAAGAAAAATATAACTGGAGAGAGTAAATTTTCAAAATTAAATAAAATTTCAAAATACCTTAAAAAAGTTAAGTCAGATTATATCTTTATAAGCGCTCCGGAAAATGTTGCGTGGATTTTAAATATTAGAGGTAAAGATAGTCCAAATAGTCCTATACCAAATTCCAGATTAATAATTAGTAAATCAAAAAATATATATCTGTTCAGTAAATTAAAAAAATGTAAAGAACTTATTAAAAAAAAAATTATTCAATCAAACCAATTTGTAGATATCAATAAATTTTCGGAAAAAATTTCAAACCTAAAAGGAAAAAAATTTATAATTGATAAAGATACCTGCTCAATTTTTTTCGAAAATATAATTAAATCTAAATTTAAAATTGTTGAAAGAAACGATCCTACCTATCATTGGAAAGCAATCAAAAATAAAGTTGAAATAGCTAATATGAAAAAAGTACATATATTAGATGGTGTGGCTATTACAAAGTTTATTTATTGGATAAAAAATATAAATAAAAAAAAAATTTCAGAAGTTGACGCACAAATTAAATTAGAAAAATTTAGAAGAATGAATAAAACTTTTTTGTATCCAAGCTTTGATACAATAGCCGGCACTGGAGGAAATGGTGCAATCGTGCATTACAGAGCAAAAAAAGAAAATTGTAAAATTATCAATAAAAAAGACATTTTTTTGTGTGATTCTGGTGGACAATATAAATATGGAACAACTGATGTTACTAGAACAATTTGCTTTTCTGAAACTAGTAAAAATATTAAAGATATTTTTACAAAGGTTTTAAAAGGTCACATCGCTGTTGCTTGTGCAAACCTAAACAAATATGACACAGGAAAAAGAATTGATAAAAGAGCAAGAAAATTTTTAAAAGATAGTAATTTAGATTATGCGCATGGAACTGGACACGGTGTAGGTTTTTTTCTTAATGTTCATGAAGGCCCCCAATCAATATCAAAGTTAAATAATATTAAGATAAAAGAGGGCATGATACTTAGTAACGAACCTGGTTATTATAAAAAAAATCAGTTTGGAATAAGAATTGAAAACTTAGTTGTGGTAAAAAAAGTTAAAGGAAAACTTATGTTTGAAAACCTAACTTTAGCTCCAATTGAGAAAGATTTAATTAATTTCAAATTATTAACTCAACAAGAACAAAACTATTTATTTAGATATCATTTAGATGTTTATGGTAAAATTTCTAAGCACCTTAATTTAAAAGAAAGAAAATGGTTAGCTAGTTATATTTAGCATATTTAAAAACTGAGACTGGTTTATAATTTTTATTTTAAATTCCCTTGCATTATCGACCTTTCTTTTTGTTGGTTTTTCTCCAACAATCAAATAATTCAATTTTTTTGATACAGTACTAACTGTTGTGCCAGAGTTTTTTTCTATCAAAGATTTTATTTCTGCTCTACTAACTCCCTTTAATTTACCAGTAACTAAAAAGGTTTTATTTTTTAATAATCCATTCTTAATTTCTTTTGAAGCGTCAGTTATAGATAATTTTTTCTCTAATTTATTCAAAATTTCTAAATTAGTTTTGTCATTAAAGAAATTTTTTATTGAATTAATTTGTGTTTCTCCAATTCCATCAATATTTAGTAAATCTTTATATTTATTATCTATTGATAAATTCTTAAAATTTATAAAAGACTTAAAATATTTTGATATAAGTTTTGCATTTTCAAGACCTATATGTCTTATACCTAAAGAATATATGAATCTGTGTAAAGATATTTTTTTTTTTTCATTTACTGAATATTTAAGATTTTCTACTGATAATTTTCCCCAGCCATCTAATTTTTCTATCTTATTATAATCTAAATCAAATATATCTTGAGGATATTTAATAAATTTTAAATTCCAAAAACTTTCTACAATTTTTTTTCCGAATCCATCTATATTAAAAGCTTCTTTTGATACAAAATGTTTTAATTTTTCGATCGAGATTTTTTCACAATTATATCCCTCACTAGAGCATCTTCGAACTGCATCTTTCTTTTTGGTTATGAGATTTAATTCTTTTATTGTTTTTGAACCACAGGAAGGACATTTTATTGGAAAAATAAATTTTGAGCTTTCAATACTTCTTTTTTTTAAATCAACAGAAAGTATATGCGGTATTACATCACCAGCTCTTTCGACTGTAACTGTGTCACCAACTCTTATGTCTTTACGATTTATTTCATCTTCGTTATGCAGAGTTGCATTAGAAACTAAAACACCTCCAATATTTATTGGTTTTATTTTTGCCACTGGTGTTAAAGCTCCAGTCCTTCCTATTTGTATTTCAATATCTAAAATTTTAGAAATTGCTTTGTTAGAGGAAAATTTATGTGCAATAGCCCATCTTGGTGCATTTGCTACTGAACCTAGTCTTTTTTGAAGAGCAAATTCATTTACCTTATATACAATTCCATCAATATCAAAGTCTAAGATAGATCTTTTTTTTTCTACTTCGTTATAGTTTGTAATTAAATTTTTTACTCCAGTTATTAATTTATTTAATGGATTTGTTTTGAAACCCCATTCACTTAATTTATTTAAATACTCAAATTGATTTTCTATTTTTAAACCTTTCTCAAAACCAAATGTGTAGGCTATAAATTTTAATGGAATTTTTTTGGTATCTTCAGGATTTTTTTGTCTTAAAGAACCAGATGCTGCATTTCTTGGATTAGCAAATTTTATTTTTAAATCTTTAAAATCACTATTCTGAATAAAAACCTCACCTCTAATATCAATTTCTTCTGGAAAATCTTTAGATATAATTTTTTTTGGTATATTTTCAATTGTTTCTAAATTTTTAGTTATATCTTCTCCCTCGCTTCCATCACCTCTAGACAATCCTTTTTCAAACTTTCCATTCTTGTAAGATAAGGATGCAGAAATTCCATCTATTTTTGGTTCTGCACTATAAGAAATTTTAAAATTTTGATCTTTTGACAAAAAATTTATTATTTTTTTTTCAAAATTTATGAGGTCATCTTCTGTAAATGCGTTTGAAAGTGAGAGCATAGGTATCCTATGTTTAATTTTTTTAAAATTTTTTGATGGTTTAAATCCTATAATTTTTGAGGGAGATTTATCACTTTTAAGAAAAATATAATTTTTTTCTAGATTAAAAATTTCTATTTTTAGTTTATCATAAATGCTGTCAGAAACTAATGGAGAGCTTAAATCATAATAGTTTTTATTATACTGATCTAATAAATTAATCTTTTTTAGATATTCTTTTTCTACTTTTTTCTTATTCATCTTAATTAAAAAGAGATTTGAATGTTTTTTTAATTATACCATCTTTTTTATTGCTTTTTGATTTTTTAAGTTTTTTTTCATACATTTTATCGAAAACACCATAAGACTTTTTATACCATTCTGAAGATTGATAATTATACCCAAGGAGATAAGCATATTTTTCTGCTTCCCCTTGTAGGCCTATAATATAGTATATTTCTACTAGTCTATGTAAGGCTTCCTCTGAATAAATTGTTGTTTCATAATCATCAATAATCTTTCTAAATCTATTAATAGCTGGAATCCATTTTTTTTTTTGTATGTAATATCTTCCAAGATACATTTCTTTCGAAGCTAAAATATTATTAATCAAATCAAGTTTAAAAGTAGCATCAAGAGCATAGTCAGTATCTGGAAATTGTTCTACAACATACTCAAATTTTTTCTTGGCTAAAATTATTGAATTTAAATCTTTTTTTTCATCTACAATTTGTTCATAATAACAAATTCCCATTAAATAATGCGCATAATCAAGATTATCGTGTTTCGGATACTTTCTTATAAATATCTTTAATTCTTCGATTGTATCAAAGTAATATTGATGAGAGTAATATGCGTATGCTGCCATCAATGTTGATTTCGGTGCCCATTCGGACTGAGGGAACATTATTTCTACTTCGTTAAATTTTTTTGCTGCATAAAGAGCATCTCCTTCATCTAGCTCTTTTATTCCTTCTCTATAAGATTCTAGAATTTGGAGCTCTATACTTTTTTCACTAATAGTTGAAATTTTTTTCTCCTCTTTTGAGCAAGACAAGCATAGTAAAAGAAATATAGTAATTAATAAAAATTTTTCTATTTTCATAAATAATTACTTTATTTAACAGAATTTAAAAAAAACTCTCTATAATTTAAGCAATAGATTTTAACAAAGTTTTATTTATCAGGGTATGAGGTAAATTTCTTTCTTTTATTTCAAGTATAGAATAATTTTTTTCATCTCTAAATGTCTTTCTTAATAACTGATTTGTTAAATAATGACCACCTTGTGAACATTTAACATTAGCAATTATTCTAAATCCAGAGGTATATAAGTCTCCAATACAATCGAGAATTTTATGATTAACAAATTCTTTGTCATTTCTTAGCCCATTATCATTTAAAATTTCATTATCTTTTACTACAATTGCATTTTCTAAGCTTCCACCTTTGGCTAATCCATTTTTTTTAATTAACTCAATATCCTCGTATAAACAAAAGGTTCTTGAATTGTATACATCACTTAATTCATCTTCATAAACTTTAACTTTATTTCTTTGGTTTCCAATAATTTGATTGTTATATTTTAGTTCAAAGTCAATATTGAGACTTAGCGTTGAAGGTTCAATTGTAATAAATCTTTCTCCATCAGAGTACTCAACTTTTTTTTTAATTTTCACAATCTTAATTGGTTTGTCACTTACATCGTATCCTGAACATAATATTTTTTTAATAAATTCTTTTGCTGAACCATCTAATATTGGTACTTCATCATTATTAATTTCTATTAAAGCATTATCAATTCCTAAACCAAATAATGCGCCCATTAAATGTTCAATAGTTGAAACTTTAACCCCAAACTCATTTTCTATTGTAGTGTTAAGAGAAGTGTTAGTTACATTCATAAAGTTCGGATAAACTAAATTATTTTTATCTAAATCAATCCTTTTAAAAACTACACCATGATTTGGTATTGCAGGTTTGATACAAATATTGACTATTTTACCACTATGAAGTGCTACACCTTTGAATGAGACAGGTTGTTGAATTGTTTTTTGAGTTAAATAAGACACATTGAACTTTTAAAATGATTTATTGCAATTTCAAAAACAACTAATGTTACCAGAAAAAACAGTTTTAACTAAAAAGTTGAAAAAATTTTTCAAAAAAACCTTTATTTACAGTAATTTTCGGTACAATTGCAATTTCATTGGAGTTATAACCGTTTAAAATTTTGTGAGCCATGAATGATAACTCTAAATCTTCGTCATTCAGGAAATCTTTAAGATATTTTCCACTCATGAAATATTTAGCTTTTATTTGATACCTCTCTAATACTTTATTGCATTTAGATATAAACTCATTAGGCAGTGAAATAAACTTTACATCTAAATTCAAGTATTCACTTCTAAGATTTTCAATAAAAGTCTTATAATTTTTTTCATTCATTATATAATTTGTTATCAACATATGCATTATATATTGATCTTTGTTATTTTCTTTAAATAAATCTTTTAATTCAACTAAAACTTTATTTAAGTTATTTTGATTAGTAACATTATTATTATTTTTTTTTTTAATACTAATGTTTGTTTGAAGTACAATATTGTTATCAATTATTAAAAATATATCTTCAATGAACTTATCTGATAATTTTTCAATTTTAAAAATATTATCATCAAGAAATTTTGATAATTCATTAAGGTCAGCGTTTAAAGAATTATCAATAGGTAATTCATTTATATATAAATTTTTAAAATTAATAGTATCAAGTAAAAAGATTTTAAACCTATCATTTTCAATACATAGGTATATTTCAAAATTCTTTTGTTTAGTCATCTAAAATAATTTGATCTTTTATTCTCGCATCGAATACTTTTATTCTAGTCATATTTTCATTGCTTAAAAATTCAAAAACTAGTTCTAGAGACTGATTTATATTATGGTCTGGTAACTTGATTAATATATTGTTGTCTAACTCTATATCCCATCGGCCACTTGTAAAATAATAAAAATTTTTAATTTCTTTAAATTCAAATTTTGAAATATCTATCATCTTTTTTAATCTCAAAAATTCATCAATTTTTGGTGTCCCAAAAATGAATGGAAGATCATTACTGAATAAATCATTTTTTAACAGTTTGCCATTTGATCCAATAATATAATTAGTTCCATTTTGATTTATCTTAGCTAAAAATTCTGTCCTCTTAATATTGATATATAACGTAGATGGATAAACTTTAAATATATCATATTTTTCTATTAAGGTATTTGAGGCAATTAAATTTTGTAATTCATTTTTATTGACAAAAAAAATATTACCTAATTTAAGTTTATCAATATCTTTATATAAAAAATTTTTATTTTCATCTTCCAAACCTAAAATCTCTATATTTGAAATATGTGAAAAATTAATTCTATTCAATGCTATATTATTAATTGAACAAACAATTAATAATAATAAAAAATAAATTAAAATTTTTTTACCTTTTCGTGCCTGCATCTCTTAGAATCCACTTTATTAATTCTATAAAACTTATCCCAAAATAGGAGGCTATTTCTGGAACAAGTGATAATTTTGTCATTCCAGGTTGTGTATTAATTTCAAGTAAATAAAATTTACCATTAAAAAATTTAAAATCTGATCTAGAAATACCTTTACATCCAATTTTTTGATGTGCCTTAAGGGCTAAATTTAAACCTTCATTTAATTTCTTTTTTGGCAAGTTTACAGGAATTATATGTTTAGTTTTTGCTTTGACACTATATTTAGCCTGATAATCATAAAATTTTCTTTTTGGTTTTAGTTCAATTGCGCCAAGTTTCTTATTTCCCATTATAGCAACTTGTATTTCTCTACCTCCGATAAATTGTTCTATCATAACATGATCATAACTAATCATTTTTTTTAAAATATTATGAATATTTTTTTTATTACAAATATATACATTTACACTTGATCCTTCATTTTTTGGTTTAACGACAACAGGAAATTTTAATTTTTTATCAATTAACTGAATTAGATCTTTTTCTTTCTTATCAAATGAATATAAAAAAGATTTTGGAAAGTTAATCTTATTTTTCTTAAAAAACTTTTTAGAAATTTCTTTATCCATAGCTATAGATGAAGCTATTACGCCTGAATGAGTATATGGTATTTTAAAACCTTCAAGAATTGTTTGTATATATCCATCTTCACCAAATTGACCATGTAGTGCATTGAAAATCACAGATGGTTTGAATTTTGTTATATTTTCATACAACTTATTATCTGGCTCAGTTATTTTTACTTTATATCCATTTTTTTTTAATTCTTTTGCAACTTGTAATCCGGTATCAAGACTGATTAATCTTTCTTTTGAAATTCCACCTGAGAGTATAAGTATTTTTTTTTTCAATTTATTCTAAAATTTTAATTTCTTTTTCAAGCTTAACACCAGTTTTTTTTAAAACATTTTCATATACAAACTCAATTAATTTTCTCATATCCTCAAACTTTGCATTACCTTTATTAACAAAAAAATTACAATGTTTTTCAGAAATAGAGGCCTCTCCAAATGATTTTTCAAGTGGGACGGACTCTCTAATTAATTGCCATACTTTTTTATCTGACTGATCAATAGGATTTTTAAATGTACTTCCACTGGTTTTAATTCTTGTAGGTTGTGCTTTCTCTTTCTTTTCTTTTAATGATTTGATCTCATTTTTAATTTCATCTTTAGCCTTTTTTAAACCTTTAAATGAAGCACTTAAAAAAATAAGGTCTTCTGATAGTCCACTATCTCTATATTTAAAATTAATGTCTTTTGCAGGAATTGTTAAAACTTGACCAGATTTATCTATTGCCTGAATCGAAATTAAAATATCTTTAAATTCTTTTCCAAAACATCCTGCATTCATTTTAATACCTCCACCAACAGTACCTGGTATACATGATAAAAATTCAAAACCACCAATATCATTTTCCATTGCAAATTCTGACAAAGCTTTATCACTAACCGCACTTCCCGCAATGACAACATCATCCGATAACTTTGAAATATTATTAAAATTTTTTGTTAATTTGATTACAACACCATCATATGTTTCATCTGATATTAATGTGTTTGATCCACCGCCTAAAATAAATATTTTCTCTTTATTATGAATTATTTGTAGAAATTTGATTAATTCCTTTAAATTATCAGCCTTGTAATAAATTTTAGTTTTACCACCAATATTAAACCAATTTTTATTTTTAAGATCATAATTTAATTTAAGGTTGTTACTAAATTCAAATGATAATTTTTTTAAATCAATATTTTTCATAATAATTTTGGTAATTCTCTCATCCAATTTGAAATAGTTCCTGCTCCCATACCTATTACTATTTTTTTTCCATAAATATTATTTTTAATATATTTGGCTAATTGTAATTTATCATCTACAAGAAATAATTGCACTTTTGAATTAGAGATAATTTGCTTAGCAAAATCTTTATAACTAAATCCTAATTTAATTTTTTCACCAGCTGTATAAATTGGAAATAAAATGACTTTATCAGCATTTTTAAATGCATAAGTAAATTCTTTTTTTAAATCTTTCAATCTTGATATTCTATGTGGTTGAAAAATACAAATTTTTTCATAATTTCGATAAACATGATTTACTCCTTCCATTACCTCTTTAATTTCAGTAGGATGATGAGCATAGTCATCAAAAAAATCCACATTGTTAAAAGTGAAAATCTTATTAAATCGTCTTTGAACACCTTTAAAATTTTTAAGTCCTTTTTTAATATTTAATATTGGTAGACCGACTGTTAATGCTAAAGCAATAGCTGCAACTGAATTCTTAATATTGTGAAATCCTAATAAAGGTATTCTAAAATTTTTTAAAATTTGATTTTTTTTATTAGGCAAATTTATCTTTAAATTAAATTGGGAATAGTTTTTAAATTGTCTAATATTATTAATGCAGAAATTTGATTTTGAATCTAAACCATACGTATAAAAATTTTTATTTTTTAAATTTTTTATTAAATTTTTATTATTTTTATTATCTAAACAAATAAATGATTTACCAAATGATGGAACTTTATTAACAAACTTAATAAAGTACTTATTTAATTGATCCATAGAATTATAGTAATCCATATGTTCTCTATCAATATTAGTTATTATTGAATATGTTGGAGGAATAAAAATAAAACTTCCGTCAGACTCGTCAGCCTCTAAGATTGACCAGTCACTTTTGCCAAGTTTAGCAGAGTTATTGATAGAATTAATTACACCTCCATTTATTATTGTTGGATCTATTTTGGTTTCCTGAAAAATTGATGCAATAAGAGATGTTGTAGTCGTTTTTCCGTGGGAACCAACTACAACAATATTTTTTGTTAAAGACACGATATTTGCTAACATCTCTCCTCTTTTATAAATAGGTAATTGCTTTTTTTTAGCCTCCAAAAGTTCTGGGTTATTTCTTTTTATAGCGGAAGATACAACAATGATAGTTGCTTTATTTATATTCTGTTTTTTATGACCGATAAAAATTTTTATTTTTTCTTTTTTTAATCTTTCTATATTTTTATTGTTTGAAATATCACTTCCTTGTACTTTGAAACCCTTACCTTTCATTATCAGAGATAAACCACTCATACCTATTCCACCAATACCAACGAAATGTATGACTTCAGATTTTGCTAATTTAATTTTCATTAAGAATCTTTAATAATTTTTGATTAACATTATTCCAAGTATTTTGATAATTTAATTTCTGTAAATTGTTTTTTTTTGTAATGTAATCGCCTTTTTTAGTGATTAATTCTGATAAAAATTTCTCAAATTTTTGTTCATCGAAATTTTTTTGGTCTACAATCCAACAGCAATCCTTTTCCTTATAAAATTTTGCATTTTCATACTGGTGATTATCTTTTGATGATGGTAGCGGAATTGCTATAAAGGGAATATTTAAAATTGATAGTTCAGCTAAACTAGAAGCCCCAGC
>CACKKY010000012.1 GCA_902600855.1 uncultured Pelagibacteraceae bacterium
AATAAAAGCAAAAACTCAAAACTATTTATTGCTTACTATTTAAATAAAGTAAGATTAATTGATAATCTTTAGTTTAAATAAAATAAGCTCCAACACCTAAAAAAGAAACAAATCCAATAACATCCGTAATTGTTGTTACAAAAACACTAGATGCGATAGCTGGATCTATGTTCATTTTTTTTAGAGTAAATGGAACTAATATTCCAAATAGACCTGCTATAATCATTGTGAGAACCATAGATATAGCTATAATAATAGAAAGTGTATTATCTTGAAACCAAATCTGAACAATAAATGCGCTTATGAATGCAAAAATTATTCCATTAAAGATACCAATAGAGAATTCTTTTAATACATTTGATGAAAAATTATTTTGAGTTAAATCATTTGTAGCTATAGTTCTTACTGTTACTGCTAAAGTTTGCATTCCAGCATTTCCACCCATAGATGCAACTATTGGCATCAAGAAAGCTAAAACTACCATCTGTTCTATAGTTGCTCCAAACAAACTAATACACCAGGTAGCAAGAAAGGCTGTAAATAAATTTAATAAAAGCCAATTGAATCTTCTTTTTGTTTTTTTTACAACGCCATCTGTAATTTCTTCATCTCCTACTCCAGCTAATCTTAATGCATCTTCCTCAGCTTCTTCTTTTAAGACTGTTAAAACATCGTCATTCATAATCATTCCGACTAACTTATTATTTTTATCTACTACTGCTGCTGAATTTAAATTGTAATTTTCAAACAGGTTTGCAACTTCTTCTTTATCCATTTCAACAGGAATCAATAATTGAGATTCGGACATTATTGTTGTCATTTTAGTATCACGAGATGTTGTAAGAACTCTAGATGATGGAACGGTTCCAATTGGTTTAAAATCTTCATTTACAATAAAAATTTCTAAAAATTCCTCAGGCAAATCTTTATTTTCTCTTAAATAATCAATAGTTTGGCCCACAGACCAATTACTTGGTATTGCTGTAAATTCACGCTGCATAAGTCTGGCTGCTGTATCCTCTGGATAACTTAAGCTTTCTAGTAAAGCAAAGCGATCTTTAGGGGGTAACGAACTAAGTATTGAGTTTTTATCTTCCTCTGGGACATTCTCTAGAATTGAAATAGCGTCATCAGATTCTAAGCCTTTAAGAATACTTACAATTGAATCCGAAGAAAGATAAGTGATAATTTCAGATTGAATTGACTCATTTAATTCAACAAAAACATCAGGATCAATATTAAAGTTATTTAGTTTTATTAAACTCTCTCTATCTCCTTCACTAAGATGTTCAATAATATCAGCAGCATCAGCTGGATGCATTTCATTAAATGAATTATTAATGAATTGAGCGTCATTGTTAGCTATTTTTGAAGTAACAACTTTGATATATTCCTTGTTAAATTCAAAATTTACTTTTTTATCTTTAGTTTTTTTTGTTAAGGACATAAATTTACCTATAATTTAGATTTGCACTATTAATACATAATAAAGATAATACAATTTATAAATGAACCTAGAGATCAAAAAGTCAATAAAACCAATAAATTATTTTGACGCTATGAATCTACTAGAATCAAGATTAAATGATTTATGTGAAAATAAAGGTAAAGAATTAATTTGGACCTTGGAACATAATGAGGTTTTTACAGCAGGAACTTCCTATAATGAAGATGAAATAATTGATAAATCAATCAAAATTTTTAAAACAAATAGAGGTGGTAAGATTACTTATCATGGACCAGGTCAATTAATATGTTATTTTGTTTTAGATTTAAGAAAAAAGAAAGATATCAGAAAATTTATTAATCTTATTGAAAAAACAATTATTCAAACTTTAAAATTTTATAACATTGAAACCTTTCCTGACAAAGATAATATTGGAATTTGGCACAAAAAAAATGATGAAGTAAAAAAAATAGCTGCGATTGGTATTAGAGTTAGTAAATGGATTGCTTATCATGGTTTTGCAATTAATATTAACAACGACCTTGAAAAATTTAAAAAATTTATTCCATGCGGTATCAGAGACAAAGGGGTAACAAATTTAAAAAGTATTACTGATCAAGATTATTCAAATCTTGATAATAAATTAATTAAAAATTTTACTTCAAATTTAAAAATCTAAGTCTTTTAGACTTCAATAGTTTTTTAAAATAATCAGGCAATAATGCTGAGTAAGTGTATTTTACATTATCTATCTTAAATTTAATTTGATAAGAGTGTAGCATTAAATTTTTATTAATTCCTTTATAAGTATTTGATAATTTATATTTCGTATCTCCAAAAATAGGGTTTCCTATATTGAACAATTGTTTTCTTAACTGATGTTTTCTTCCAGTAATAGGTTTTAATTCTATCAAACTAGCTTCTGAGTTCTTATCAACTACTTTAAATATTGTTTTTGCTTTTTCAATTATTTTTTTATAACCATCGTATCGAATCAAATCATCATCCCATACACCATAATTTCTATTAATTTCTCCTTGGCATATAGCTAGATAAGTTTTATGTACCTTTCTTAATCTAAATAAAGAAGTAAGTAATTGAGCACTTTCTCTATTTTTGGCAATAATAAAAACTCCAGAGGTATCTTTATCTAATCTATGAACAGAATAGGGTTTTGTACCTTCAAAAATTTCACTTTTACTAAAAATATCAACTAAGTTTCTTTTAGATTTTGTTCCGCCTTGGACTGAAATGCCAGATGATTTATTTAAAACAATAAAATTATCATTATTATCAATAATTTGATCTTCATTTGATTTTATTATTTCTTTCGAAGGTAAAAACTTGTTTTTTTTTTGTTCTAATCTCTCTTTAAACTCAATATTGAATATATCTATCTCATCTTTTGTTTTAACTTTTTGAGAACTTTTAGCTTTCTTTTTATTAAGCTTTATTTTCCCTGCTCTTAAATACTTTTCAACAAGTCCTTGTGGAAATTTTCCAATATTAACTCTTAACCATCTATCCAGACGCATATCATTACACGTTGAATCAACGATGTATGATTTTCTCATGATTTTAGAATTAAGCTGTAGCTTGTTTTTTTTCTTCTATTTTTGGAGTTTCTTTGGTTATAACTTTTTTCTTTTTATCAACTCTCCTTGCATCAACATCTCTATCTATAAACTCAATTATTGCCATTGGAGCATTATCTCCATATCTAAAACCAGCTTTGATTATTCTTGTATATCCACCTTTTCTATTTTCATATCTCTTAGAAAGAGTTTTTCTTACTTTGTTCGCTGATTTTATATCCTGAAGCTTTGAGACTAACATTTTTGTGTTTTGTAAAGTTTCTTTTTTTCCCAGAGTAATAATTTTATCCGCTTGTGGTTTTAAGAATTTAGCTTTCGGCAAAGTTGTTTTTATCTGCTCATATTTAATCAGGGAATTCAGCATATTTTTAAGCAAAGCTTTTCTATGTTCTGAAGTTCTATTTAATTTTTTATTAGCCATTCCATGTCTCATTAGATAGCTTCCTCCAATTTTTTAGACATTTCAGCAATATTATCAGGTGGCCAATTCGGAATTTCCATTCCTAAATATAGAGACATACCAGTCAAAACCTCTTTTATTTCATTCAATGATTTTCTCCCAAAGTTAGGAGTTCTAAGCATTTCTCCCTCTGATTTTTGAACTAAATCACCAATATAAATTATATTATCATTTTTTAAACAATTCATAGATCTTACTGAAAGTTCTAACTCATCTACTTTTCTTAAAAGGTTTTTATTAAATTCTGGTTCGGTTGAAACTTCTTTAACAGGTGCTTCTACCGGTTCATCAAAATTAACAAACATCTTTAATTGATCTTGAAATATTCTTGCTGAATAAGCTACTGCATCTTCAGCTGATATTGATCCATTAGTTTCAATTTCCATGGTTAATTTATCATAATCTAGAGCTTTACCCTCTCTAGCTGTACTAATTGAATATGAAACTTTTTTTACAGGACTGTATAAAGAGTCGATTGCTATAAGACCTAAAGGTGGTTCCTCTGGTTTATTTAGCTCAGCTGGCACATAACCCTTTCCTGTATTAACATTCATTTCCATATGAAAATTAGTGTTTTCATCGAGATTACATATAACTAGATCTGGATTTAAAATTTCTATATCTGGAACTTGAGTGATATGTGAAGCTTTTATTTCTCCTGGACCTTTTGCATCTAAAATTAGTTTTTTTACACCCTCTGAATTAGATTTGAGAGCTAAGGATTTTACATTAAGTACAATGTCAGTGACATCTTCTCTTACACCCTTTATTGATGTAAATTCATGAAGAACACCATCTATTTGAATAGAAGTCACAGCAGCTCCTCTAATTGAAGAAAGTAAAATTCTTCTTAATGAATTTCCTAAAGTCAAACCGTAACCTTTTTCAAGTGGTTCTGCAATTATTTTAGCATGAGAAAGATCATCGCTTATCTCAACATCTAATTTTGACGGCTTAATTAATGATTTCCAATTTTTTACATTCACATTTTCTACTTCCATTAAACTCTCCTTTTCTTTGGTGGCCTTGAACCATTGTGAGGCATTGGGGTTGTATCTTTTATAGATAAAATCTTAAAACCTCTAGCTTGTAATGCTCTTAAAGCTGTTTCTCTTCCAGAACCAGGACCCTTAACTTCCACAGATAAAGTTTTCATTCCAAACTCCAATGCTTTTGAGGCGGCAGCATCAGCAGCAATTTGGGCAGCATAAGGTGTTGATTTTCTTGATCCCTTAAAACCTTTTTGTCCTGAAGAAGCCCAAGAGACTACATTCCCATTAGTGTCCGCAATTGATATAATAGTGTTATTAAATGTCGACTGAACATAGGCTATTCCATTCAAAATATTTTTTTTAATTTTTTTCTTTTTTGAATAAGAACTTTTATTATTTTTTTTTGAAGATTTATCTGCTTTTTGTTCCTTATTTTCAATTTTATCTGTTTTTGCCATAATTATTTTTTAAGTGGAGTTAATTTTTTTCCTGCAATTGCAATAGCCTTTCCTTTTCTAGTTCTTGCATTACATCTTGTTCTTTGACCTCTTACTGGCAATTTTTTTCTATGTCTAGTTCCTCTATAACATGCTAAATCAATTAATCTTTTAATACTTAATGAATAATCTCTTCTTAAATCTCCCTCAACTTTAAAATTTTGATCTATATATTCTCTTATTTTCAAAATTTCATCATCTGTAAGTTGATTAACTCTTTTTGCTTTTGGGATTTCAAGTGATGAACAAATTTGTTTAGAAAACTTATTACCAATACCATAAATATAGGTTAGACCTATGTGAACAAGTTTATTTTGGGGGATGTTTATTCCTGCGATACGAGCCATAATTTTGTGATAATTTTCAGCCTTTTATATAAGAACTTCTTCTAAAGTCAATGTCTTAAACATTGAGAAAACTATCAATTTTCATAGTAATTTCCTTAATTTCTAGACTTCCATCGATAACGTGAAAATTTGAATTTTTTGAGTAAAAATCAAGGACTGGCTTTGTTGTTTCCATATAGGTATCGTACCTTTTAAGGATAGTCTCTAAATCATCATCAGTTCTTTTTTCAATAATTTTTCGTTTTTCTATTCTTTTTATAATAGTTTTTTTATTTACATTGAGAAAAAAAATAAGATCTATTTTTTGGTTTGAACTGTTTAATAAAAAATCTAAATTTTTAGCCTGACTTAATGACCTTGGATATCCATCAAAAATCAACCTATTTTTTTTTGTCTTATCAAAAATGGCATTTTCAATAAGTTTATTAACAATTTCATCGTTTACAAATTTTCCATCATTCATGTCATTGATAATTTTTTTTCCTATGTCAGAATCTTTTTTAATTTCATCACGTAACATATCGCCAGTTGAAATTTGAATACCATTTAATTTTTTTACTAGATATTTAGCTTGAGTACCTTTACCTGCTCCTGGAGGTCCAAATAAAATTAAATTCACCTTTACCTTTATACTTTACCGAATTTAGTTTTTTTAATTAATTGCTCATATTGTGAGCTCATTAACCTTGTTTGAATTTGAGTTACAGTATCAATTGCTACAACAACAACAATTAAAATTGATGTTCCACCTAAATAAAATGGAATAGGATAATTAGCAATCAAAAATTCAGGCATCAAGCAAACTAAAGTCAAGTACAAAGCACCAATAGTTGTTAATTTAGTTAGAATATTCTCAATATATAAAGCTGTACTTTCCCCAGGTCGAATTCCAGGTACAAAACCACCATATTTTCTTAAATTATCAGCAGTTTCAGTTGGATTAAAAGTTATTGATGTATAAAAAAAAGTGAAAAAAATAATACCTGAAGCATATAGTAACATATATAGAGGTTGACCTTGAGTAAAGTACGAAGATATATTTAAAAATGTTTCATTTTCTGAAACATCAAAATTTGAAAATGTAACTGGTAATAACAATAATGCAGATGCAAAAATTGCAGGTATTACTCCTGCCTGGTTAATTTTTAGAGGCAGATGTGATGACTCACCTCCATACATTTTATTTCCCATTTGTCTTTTTGGATAATTAATTAATATTTTTCTTAATGCTCTTTCCATAAAAACAATAAATAAAATTGTAAGTATCAAAAGAACAAATATCGCTAAAATCATGAAAGTTGAAACTGCACCTGTTCTTCCTAATTCAAAAGTTGTCACTAATGCTCTTGGTATTTCAGCAACAATACCAGCAAATATTATTAATGAAATTCCATTGCCGATACCTCTTTGGGTAATTTGCTCACCTAACCACATCAAAAACATAGTTCCTGCAACAATAGTTGTTACAGTTGTTACTTTAAAAAAAATTCCTGGATTAATTACTAATTCAGCTGATGATTCTAATCCTACGGCAAGACCGTATCCTTGAATGGTAGCTAAAAGGACTGTACCATATCTAGTAATTTGTGTAATTTTTGCTCTACCTATCTCACCTTGAGCTTTTAAATTTTTAAAATAATCAGATACTCCCGTTAGTAGCTGAACTATAATTGATGAAGATATATATGGCATAATACCTAGGGCAAATATAGCCATTCTATTAACTGCACCACCAGCAAATACATTAAACATTCCTAGCAATCCTTTTTGATTACCTTCCATCATGATTTTTAGTTGTTCTGGATCTATTCCCGGTAAAGGAACAAATGTACCAAATCTATAAACAGCTAATATAAAAATAGTAAATAAAATTCTATTTCTAAGATCGTGTGTTGTTGATGAGTCGCTCATTACCCACTATTTTTTTAATTGAATAGAACCACCAATTTTTTCTAGTTTTTCTATTGCTGATTTTGAAGCTAAATCTGCTTCAATGTTAATCTTATTTTTCATTTCACCAGTTCCTAAAATTTTAAGTTTTTTTGAATTTTTATTAATTAATTTTAGTTTTTTTAATAAAACTGAATTTAAGGTTTGATTTGGATCTATATTTTTTTGATCAATATAAGATTGAATTTTTTCTAAATTTAAAATAGCTATAGCTTCTTTATTTAAAGAGTTAAATCCTCTTTTTGGAAGTCTTCTATACAAAGGCATTTGACCTCCTTCAAAACTTTTAATTGCAACTCCAGATCTTGATTTTTGACCTTTCACACCTCTTCCAGAAGTTTTACCTTTTCCAGAACCAATACCTCTTCCAACTCTGATTTTAGACTTATTAATTTTTTTTTTAGTATTTAAAGTAATCATTATCCTCTTTTTTCAACTATTTCAGAAATTTTTTTATTTCTGATTGCTGAAATTTGTTTTGGTGAATTTTGTTTTAATAAGGCTTTCATGGTTGCTCTAATAACATTATGAGCATTAGAAGTTCCCATTGATTTTGCAACTATATCCTTAACACCTAACACTTCGCAAACAGCACGAACTGGTCCACCAGCTATTATTCCTGTTCCCTTAGATGCTGCCCTAAGCACTATTCTACCCGCTCCATCTTTAGCTCTAACATCATGATGAATAGTTCTACCCTCTCTCAAAGGTATATGAGTTAATTTTCTTCTAGCTATTTCATTTGCCTTTTTAATAGCGTCTGGAACTTGTTTAGCTTTTGCATGGGCTATACCTATTTTCCCAGATTGATTTCCAACTACAACTAAAGCTGAAAATCCGAATCTTCTACCACCTTTAACAACCTTTGTAATCCGATTAATGTGAACTAATTTTTCTAAAATATCGTCTGTTTTTTTTTCTTTAGTATTTTCCATAATTAAAATTCCATTCCTTTTTCTCTTAAAGTTTCAGCAAAAGCTTTAACTCTCCCATGATATTTATAAGAACCTCTATCAAAATAAATTTTTGTTATATTTTTTTCTTTAGCTTTTTTTGCTAGATTTTCAGCTACTTTTTTTGATAAATCTGTCTTATTAATTTTATCTGAGCTTTTCATATCTTTATCAATAGAAGAGGAAGATAATAAGGTAATATTTTTTATATCATCTATTATTTGAGCAGAAATATTTTTTGAAGTTCTAGATATACTTAATCTAAACCGATCTTTTGATGCAACTCTTTTAACTTTGTTGCTAACTCTAAATCTCTTTCTTATACTTGTGTTAATCTTCATTATTTTTTCTTTCCTTCTTTCTTAAGAACATACTGACCTTTTTCTCTAATTCCTTTTCCTTTATAAGGCTCGATCTTTCTCAAAGTTTTGATTTTTGAAGCGACTTCACCAACTAATTGTTTATCAGACCCTGTAATTTTTAATGTGGTTTGTTTTTCTACATTAATTTTTATTCCAGCAGGGATATCAAAGTCAATATCGTGACTATAACCAAGTTGTAAATTTAATTGATTTCCTTTTAATGCAGCTCTATATCCAACACCAACCAATTCTAAAGTCTTTTCATAGCCAGTACTTGAACCAATTACAGCATTATTTATCAAGCTTCTATTCATCCCCCATAGTCTTTTAGAATTTTCATCTATTTTTTTTGGTTTAATTGAAATTTCTTTTCCATCTTTTATATTAAGATTAAACATATCTAAATCAACATTTATTGATTTTTTTCCCAATGGCCCCTCAATATTTATAACACTTCCAGCTAATGCAACTTTAACTTTTTCAGGAATTGATATATTTATTTTACCTATTTTTGACATTAAAATACCTTACAAATTATTTCGCCACCAACTTTTTGTTTTCTCGCATCAATATCAGTCATAACTCCTTTTGGAGTCGATAGTATAGCAATTCCTAATCCATTATTTATTTTTGGTAAGCTGTCTGCACTTGAGAAAATTCTTCTCCCAGGTTTCGAAACTCTCTCAAAAGCACTTATAACTGGATTTCCAGAATGATATTTTAATTCTAAAGACAATGTTGCTTTTTTATCTTCAGAATTCACTTTAAAATCTTTTATAAACCCCTCATTTTTCAAAATATCTGCTATTCTTGTTTTAAAATTAGAGGATGGTAATTCCACTTTTTTATGATTTCTTGCTTGAGCATTTTTAACTCTTGCAATCATATCTCCTATTGGGTCACTTAAACTCATAATCTTCCTTTCTACCAACTTGATTTAACCAAGCCAGGTATCTTTCCTTGTAATCCTAATTGTCTTAATGCAATTCTTGAAATCTTTAATTTTCTGTAAACACCATGAGGTCTACCTGTTATTTCACATCTATTCATAACTCTAATTTTTGCTGAATTTCTCGGTAATTGTGATAATTTTTGTTGAGCTTTAAATCTTTCCTCTAAAGAAATTTTTTTATCCATTACAATTTTTTTCAAAGCTTGTCTTTTTTTATAAAGTCTGTCTGAAAGTTTAATTCTTTTTTTATTCTTATTTACTGCGCTCAATTTTGCCATATTTAATTATCTCCTTTTTTAATAAATGGAAAATTCATTTTTTCTAATAAAGCGAAACTATGATCCTTATTCAAAGTCTTGATTACTATTACAATATCTAATCCTCTAACTTTATCTGCTCTATCAAAACTTACTTCTGGAAATATTATATGTTCTTTGATACCAAATGTATAATTTCCAAATTTATCAAAACCTTTTGGTGATAATCCCCTAAAATCTTTAATTCTTGGTAAGGCGATATTTATTAATCTGTCTAAAAATTCATACATTTTATTTTTTCTTAATGTAACTTTTAATCCAGCATTTGATCCTTTTCTTGTTTTAAAATTAGCAACAGATTTTTTAAATTTTGTTGTTACTGGCTTTTGTCCAGTAATTTTAGCCATGTCTTCTTCACAAGATTTTAATATTTTACTATCATTAGCATCTAAACCTAACCCCATGTTTAAAATCACTTTTTCAATACTTGGTGTCATAAAAATATTTTTAAGACCAAACTGGTCTTTTAAAGACGGCTGTATTTCTTTTTTCAATGTTTCCTTTAATCTTGGAGTCATTAACTTTTAACCTCTTTTTTCTTTTTAACCTTTTCATCAATTAGTTTTAAATTTGAAATATGTATAAAGCTTTCTTTGGAAAATATTCCACCTTTTTTTTCTTTTGTTGTTTTTACATGTTTTTTAACCATATTTATCTCTTTAACTTTTGCTCTATTGTTTGATCTGTCAATTTCAATAACTTCTCCCTCTTTTTTTTTATCTTTTCCAGCCAGAATTTTTACTTTCAAACCTTTTTTAATCATTTTACAAAACCTCTGGTGCCAATGAAATAATTTTCATTTGTCCTCTATTTCTTAATTCTCTTGTCACAGGACCGAAAATCCTAGTACCAACTGGTTCTCCTTTATCATCTACTAATACTGCTGCATTATTATCAAATCTAACCTTAGATCCATCATTTCTATGGATACCTTTTTTAACTCTTACAACAACTGCTTTATGAACTGTCCCTTTTTTAACTTTACCTTTAGGGATAGCATCTTTAACAGCAATCACGATTGTATCTCCTATGCTTGCATATCTTCTCTTCGATCCCCCTAGAACTTTTATACATTCAACTCTTTTTGCTCCAGTATTATCTGCGACTTGTAATTCAGTTTGTACACCAATCATTACTTTGTATTCTCCATAACTTGAAATTTTTTGTTTTTTGAAAATGGTTTACTTTCAATAATAGAAACTTTATCACCAGTTTTAAATTTATTATTTTCATCATGAGCATTATAATTCTTTCTGACTCTTATAACTTTTTTTAAAACAGGGTGAGAGTATTTTCGTTCTACCATAACAGTAACAGTTTTATTTGGTTTATCACTAATAACTATACCTGTAAGTATTTTTTTAGGCATTTGCTTTTCCTTTTAAAACTGTTTTTAATCTTGCAATTGTTTTTTTTGTTTCACCAATTTTTGCAGGATTTGTTATTTGTGAGTTAATTTTTTGAAATCTAAAATTAAAAAGATCTTTTTTAAGTTTATCCAAGTTTTTCAAGATTTCGTCCTTTGTTAATTTTTTAATTTCTTGTTTTTTCATTATGCAAATCTCTTAATTGTTTTAGTTTTAATTGGTAACTTTGCAGAGGCTTTATATAAAGCTTCTTTTGCAATTTGTTCTGAAACTCCGTCTACCTCAAATAATATTCTTCCAGGCTTCACTCTACAAGCAAAGAACTCCGGAGAGCCCTTTCCTTTACCCATTCTCACTTCAATAGGTTTTTTGGAAACTGGTATATTTGGAAATATTCTTGTCCAAACTCTTCCTTGTCTTTTCATATGTCTTGTTAAAGCAACCCTTGCAGCCTCTATTTGTTTTCCAGTAACTCTCTCCGGTTGTAATGCTTTTAAAGCATAAGCACCATAGTTTATAGAACTGGCTCGAGAAGCATTTCCATGAATTCTACCTTTATGGGCTTTTCTCCATTTCGTTCTTACTGGTTGAAGCATTACTATTTACCTTCCTGTGGTGTTATTTTGTTGGTTTCTTGACTGAATTCTCTTGCAAAAACTTCACCTTTATAAATCCATACTTTAATTCCAATAATTCCATATGTTGTTAAGGCTTCAGCTTCAGCATAGTCTATATCTGCTCTTAAAGTATGAGATGGAATGCTGCCGTCTCTTAACCATTCTGTTCTTGCGATCTCATTTCCACCTAGTCTACCACTCACAGAAACTTTAATTCCCTTAGCGCCTAATCTTATACATGATTGCATTGATCTTTTCATAGCTCTCCTATAAGAAATTCTCTTTACTAGTTGTTGAGCAATGTTTTCAGCAACCAAATAAGCGTTAGTTTCAGGTTTTTTAACTTCTTTAATATTTAAATTTACCTCGTTTGTCGTAAATTTTGATAAATTGTTTTTAATTTTATCAATATCACTTCCTTTTTTACCAATAACAAATCCTGGTCTAGATGTGTATATAGTTACATAACATTTATTTGATGTTCTTTCTATCATCACCTTAGATACCCCAGAATTAATTACATTTTTTTTGATATATTCTCTGATCTTAAAATCCTCAATTAGATAATTTCCAAAATCTTTTTTCTTAGCGTACCAAACAGAGTCCCATCCTCTGTTGACACCCAATCTAAAACCTACAGGATTAACTTTTTGACCCATCTTTCTCCATTTGTTTAGTTTCTGATAAAATAATAGTTACTGAAGACCAAGGTTTTAAAATTGGTGCAGCTCTACCTTTTGCCCTTGGTCTAAATCTTTTCATAACTATTTTTTTTCCACAGTATGCTTCTTTTACAATTAGTTTATCAATATCATATTGAAAATTATTTTCAGCATTTGCTACTGCTGAAGTAATTGTTTTTTTTACATCTTTGGTAATTCTTTTTTCAGAAAATTCTAAATCTCTTATTGCTATATCTACTTTTTTTCCAACAATACTTTTTAATATTGGATTAAGCTTTCTTACACTTGATCTAACACCATTATTGATAGATTTTACAGTCTTATCGTTATTTTTATCAATTTTCTTTTGTTTTCCCATAATTATTTTTTCTCAGCAGGTTTAGCTTTTTTATCTGCAGGTGTATGACCAAAAAAAGTTCTTGTTGGTGCAAATTCACCTAATTTGTGTCCAACCATATCTTCTGATACTGTAATTGGTATAAATTTTTTTCCATTATATATTTGGAAACTAACTCCAACAAAATCTGGTAAAATTGTTGATTTTCTTGACCATGTTTTGATAGGAATTTTTTTTGGATCTTCTTTATATTTATCAACTTTTTTTATTAAGCTTTCCTCTACAAAGGGTCCTTTCCAAACAGCTCTAGCCATTACTTTGTATCCTTTCTCTTATTTCTTCTCTTTACTATAAATTTATCTGTTCTTTTATTATCTCTAGTCTTTAGTCCTTTTGCCGATTGTCCTGTAGGAGAAACAGGATGCCTTCCACCTGCAGATTTACCTTCACCACCTCCATGTGGGTGATCAACTGGATTTTTAACCACTCCTCTAGTGTGTGGTCTTCTTCCTAGCCATCTTGATCTACCAGCTTTACCTATTTTAATATTTTTTTGATCTGGATTACTTAAAATACCTATTGTAGCTAATGATCTAGAGTCTATTTTTCTAACCTCGCCAGAAGCTAATTTTATTAAACTGTAATTGCCATCTAAACCACTTATTGTTACTGAAGAGCCTGCTGCTCTAGCTATTTTTCCACCACCACCAGGCTGTATTTCAACATTATGTATATTTATGCCAACCGGTATATCTTGTAATGGCATACAATTTCCTATTTTAATCTCTTTTTTTGACCCACTCTCTACCTTATCACCTATTTTAATTTTTTGTGGAGCTAGAAAATAAGAGTGAGTTCCATCTTCAAACTTAGCTAACATAATGTAGCAAGTTCTATTTGGATCGTATTCTATTCTCTCAACTGTTGCCACCATATCGAATTTTTTTCTATAAAAATCAACATGTCGATACATTTTTTTATGGCCACCAGCTCTATTAATTGATGTTATGTGTCCATTATTGTTTCTACCTTTCATTGCATTTTTTGGAGAAACAAGAGATTTAAAAGGTTTACCTTTCCATAAATCAGTTCTATCAACTAGAATGGTACCTCGAGTAGATTTTGTATATGGTTTAAAAGTTTTTAATGCCATTTGTTAAATTCCTGTAGTTAGATCAATGCTTTGACCCTTTTTAAGTGTAATTATTGCTTTTTTATAACCGGATACTTTTACTTTTTTTCCTCTAGTTATTTTTGTTCTATTTTGTTTATTTATTATATTAATTTTTGTGACATTTACTTTAAAAATCTTTTCAATATTTTTCTTAAGATTTTTTTTGTTTGCACCATCAGGTACCTTAAAAACAATCTTGTTTAATTCCGACATATTAGTTGACTTCTCTGTGACAACAGGTGAAAGAATTTTATCGTATAGATGAATTTTTTCCATGTTAAGAATATCTCTTTTCTAGCTCTTTTACAGAACTTTCGGTAAAAACAACTTTTTTAAATTTAATTATATCATAAGCACTGAAGTGATTTATATCTGTAACTTTAACATTCGGAATATTTCTTGCTGATTTTTCTATCTTATTCTTAGAATTCTTATCTAATATTAAAAGTGAGTTCGTAATTTCTAGTTTATTAATTATTGAGTTCATTTCTTTCGTTTTCTTAATCTCAGAGCTAAAATCATTTAAAATTAATAAATTTTTATTTATGTTCTTCTCTGTAATTAATGAAGCTACACTTAATTTTTTTTCATTTTTATTTAATTTTCTTTTTTTATAAGCTAATTCACCTTTTGGGCCGTGAGCTATACCACCACCAACAAAAATTGGAGCTTTTCTACTTGCATGTCTTGCGCCACCTGTACCTTTTTGAGCATAAATTTTAGAAGTTGGTCCTTTAACTTCATTTTGTTGCTTAGTTTTTGCATGTCTACCTTTATAGTTAGCGTTAGTTTTATAAAGAACACTGCTAACTAATTTATGATTAATTTTAGCTGAAAAAATCTTATCTAACACTTCTATACTATCTTTTTTTCCATCTATACTAATTTTATCTATTTTCATTATTTTTTCTTTTTCTCAGGTGTTTTCTTTGCCTGCTCTGCTGCAGCTAGTTTTTCACTTATTGTCATTTTGTTAATATTTTTGACTGAACCTTTGACCATTACTTCGGTATTTTTCGACCCAGGTATTGAACCTTTTAAATAAAGTAATTCATTTTCTAGGTCTGTTTTGATTATTTCTATATTTTGCATAGTTCTAAGTTTATCACCCATATGACCAGCCATTTTTTTTCCTTTAAAAACTTTTCCTGGGTCTTGACTATGACCAGTTGAACCATGAGCTCTATGGGATATTGATACACCGTGACTTGCCCTTAAACCACCAAAGTTATGTCTTTTCATGGCTCCAGCAAATCCTTTACCTATTGTTTTTGATCTTGTATCTACAAATTTTGTATCTTTAAATATTTCTAAACCAAATTCATTTCCTTCTTTATAAACGGATGTATCATTTACTCTAAATTCTTTTAATTTTTTCTTAGCCTCTGTATTTTTTTTTGTAAAAATACCTTTCATGGCTTTTGTTAATTTTGAATTTTTAATTTTCCCATATCCAAGTTGTACTGCCTTATATCCTCTTTGTTCCTGCTCAATAACTTGAATAACTCTAGCTTTTTCAACTTTAATTACAGTTACAGGAACTAATTGGCCAGACTTGTAAAACTCTCTGGTCATACCAATTTTTTTTCCTAATAAAGCTATTTCACTCATAATTAAATCTTAATCTCCACATCAACACCAGATGCTAAGTCAAGTTTCATTAGCGCTTCGACAGTTTGTGGTGTTGGCTCAATAATATCTATTAATCTTTTATGAGTTCTCGACTCAAATTGTTCCCTACTTTTTTTGTCAATATGGGGCGATCTTAAAACAGTGTATCTTTCAATCCTTGTAGGTAAAGGAATTGGTCCTTTAATAGTAGCACCTGTTCTTTTAACAGTATTCACAATCTCTTCAGTTGAAGCGTCTAAAACTTTGTTGTCGTAAGCTCTTAATTTGATTCTGATGTTTTGTTTTTCCATAATTAACCAGCTATTTTCTTAGTTACCTCGTCTTGAACATTTTGTGGAACTTTTGAATAATGATCAAAGAACATTGAATATTGCGCTCTTCCTTGCGACATTGATCTCAAATTATTTATATAACCGAACATATTAGCGAGTGGTACCATTGCTGTTATTACAGTTGCATTCCCTCTTTGCTCTTGAGTGCTTATTTGACCTCTTCTACTATTTAAATCACCGATAACATCGCCCATATAATCCTCTGGGGTTACCACCTCAACTCTCATTACCGGTTCTAATAATTTTAACCCACCTTTCGTACAAGCTTCTTTGAAGCAAGCTCTACTTGCTAATTCAAAAGCTAACACACTTGAGTCAACATCGTGATGTAGGCCATCTAAAATAGTGACTTTGTAATCTATCATTGGAAATCCAGCTAAAATTCCAGTATCTGAAACTGTTTCAATTCCTTTTTCAACACCTGGGATAAATTCTTTTGGAATTGCTCCTCCTTTAATTTTACTTTCAACATCTCTACCTTTACCAGGTTCTTGAGGTTCAACTAAAAGTTTCACTTTTGCAAATTGTCCAGCACCACCACTTTGTTTTTTGTGTGTGTACTCAACTTCAGAAGCTGTTTCGATAGTTTCTCTATAAGCGACTTGCGGAGCTCCTACGTTTGCTTCTACTTTAAATTCTCTTTTCATTCTATCTACAATAATATCTAAATGCAATTCTCCCATTCCTTTGATAATTGTTTGACCAGACTCTTCATCTGATGTAACTCTAAATGAAGGGTCTTCTTTAGCTAATCTTCCTAAAGCTTCACCCATTTTTTCTTGGTCAGCTTTAGTTTTAGGTTCAACTGCAATTTCAATAACTGGATCAGGAAATTCCATTGGTTCAAGAAGAACAGAATTTTCTTTATCGCATAAGGTATGTCCAGTAATTGTATTTTTTAATCCTGCTAAAGCTACTATGTCGCCTGCGTTTGCTTCTTTAATATCTTCACGAGAGTTTGCATGCATTAAAAGCATTCTTCCAACTCTTTCTTCTTTTTCTTTAGAAGAATTAAAAACTGCTGTACCTGTTTTGATTGTACCTGAATAAATTCTAATAAAAGTTAACGAACCAACAAATGGGTCATTCGCAACTTTAAAAGCTAAAGCTGAAAACGGAACACTATCTTCAAACTTCATTTCCATCTCATCTTCCGTACCTAATTTAGTCCCTTTAATAGATCCAATATCTACAGGACTAGGTAAATAATTTACAACTGCATCAAGTAAAGGTTGAACACCTTTATTTTTGAAAGCCGAACCTGTAAGGACTGGAACAAAACTAAAATTTAAAGTTCCTTTTCTAACACATTTAATTAAATCATCCTCTTTTATTTCGTCGCCATTTAGATAAGCTTCCATTAATTTCTCATCTTGTTCAACGGCTGTCTCAACTAATTCTGTTCTATATTTATTGGAAATTTCTTTTAAATCATCCGGTATTTCTTTGTATTCCCATTCAGCACCTAGAGCTTCATTTTTCCACACTTGAGCTTTCATTTTAACTAAGTCAATTACTCCTGACAAGGAAGCTTCAACTCCGATAGGGACTTGAACAACTAGCGGCTTTGCACCTAACCTGTCTCTAATCATGTCAACACACCTGAAAAAATCTGCACCAGTTCTGTCTAATTTGTTAACAAAACAAATTCTTGGCACTTTGTATTTGTCAGCTTGTCTCCAAACAGTTTCTGATTGAGGCTCAACACCTGCAACACCGTCAAAAACTGCAACAGCACCATCTAATACTTTCAAAGATCTTTCAACTTCAATAGTAAAATCTACGTGACCAGGAGTATCAATAATATTAATCCTATGGTCATTCCAAAAACAAGTCGTAGCAGCAGAAGTGATTGTAATACCTCTTTCTTGTTCTTGTTCCATCCAATCCATTGTAGCAGCACCATCGTGTACTTCACCGATTTTATGACTTTTTCCAGTATAATATAAAACTCTTTCCGTTGTAGTTGTCTTGCCAGCATCGATGTGGGCCATTATTCCAATATTTCTATATTTTTCTAATGTATGAGTTCTAGCCATAAGTTATTACCATCTAAAATGTGCAAATGCCTTGTTTGATTCTGCCATTTTATGTACATCTTCCCTTTTTTTAACAGCAGCACCTTTTTTTTCATAGGCATCGTAAAGTTCATTAAAAATTTTATCAGACATATGCTTGTCTTTTCTTTTTCTTGCAGAGTCTACTAACCATCTAATTGCAAGAGCTTGTGCTCTTTTACTTTTAACTTCAACAGGAACTTGGTAGGTTGCTCCTCCAACTCTTCTAGATCTTACCTCAACAGTTGGTTTAATATTATTTATTGCTTCATTAAAAATATTAATTGGTTCATCTTTGGTTTTTGTCTTAATTTTATCAATTGCATCGTAAACTATTTTAGCGGCAACTCCTCTTTTTCCATCATACATAATGTTATTAATTAATTTAGGAATTATTCTTGAATTAAATTTTGGGTCAGGAACAATATTTTTTTTTGGTTGCGTTTTCTTTCTAGACATTACTTACCTTTTTTAGTTCCATATAAAGATCTTCTTTTTTTTCTATTTGCTACACCCTGTGTATCGAGATTTCCTCTTAAGATATGATAACGAACACCAGGTAAATCTTTTACTCGACCGCCTCTAATTAGAACAACAGAGTGTTCTTGAAGGTTGTGACCTTCCCCTGGTATATAAGCAGTAACTTCAAAACCATTTGATAACCTAACTCTTGCAACTTTTCTTAACGCAGAGTTGGGTTTTTTTGGAGTTGTAGTGTAAACTTTTACACAAACGCCCCTTTTTAAAGGTTGCTTTTGTAAGGCTGGAACTTTGTTCCTAGAAGATTGTTTAACTCTTTTTTTTCTTAACAACTGGTTTATAGTTGGCATAAAATTTTAAATTAATTAGTTTATTTTTAGATGAAAATAACTGACAGGTTATTTTGTGGCAGCGTTTAGTACTATTAATAGGTACTACATTCCAACCAAAAACATCGCCAAATTACTTATTAATACCTCTTTGTCAAACTAAAACTTACAATTTTTAGGGGATTTTTACTAATTTGTCTGTGTTTCTTGAGGTTCAGATGCTTCTATCTTATCTTGCTCAGCTAAGAAATTATTATCGTCTACTAAAGCTTTATTGTTCCATCTATTTTTAATATTACCAGTTCCTGCAGGTACTAGCCTTCCTACAATCACGTTCTCTTTCAGGCCATTCAATGGATCTACTTTTCCCTTAATTGCAGCATCAGTCAATACTCTAGTTGTTTCTTGGAACGAAGCTGCGGAAATAAATGACTCAGTTTGGAGTGAAGCTTTAGTAATACCCATTAAGACTCTTTCACCAATAGCTGGTGTTTTACCCTCTGCAATTAGTTTTTCGTTTGTATTATCAAACTTAATTCTATCAATTACTTCACCAGGTAAGTAACTAGAATCTCCAGTTACTTTAACTTCAACTTTTTTAAGCATTTGCCTTAAAATAGTTTCAATATGCTTATCATTTATAATTACACCTTGTAATCTGTAAACTTCTTGAACTTGGTTAACAAAATACTCTGTTAATTCTTTGATTCCTAAAATTCTTAAAATATCATGTGGTAATGGTTGACCATCTAAAAGATATTCACCTTTTTGAATTTTTTCACCAGGGTTGAAATTAATATGTTTACCTTTTGGTATTAAATAATTTGAGGGTTCAGATCCATCTTCAGGAACAATAGATACTCTTTGTTTTCCTCTTACTTCTTTTCCAAAAACTACACTGCCATCATTTTCCGCAATTATTGCACTATCCTTAGCTTTTCTCGCTTCAAATAGTTCAGCAACTCTTGGAAGGCCTCCAGTAATATCTTTTGTTTTTGTAGTTTCTTTAGGTAATCTTGCAATTACATCACCTGCATAAACTTTTTGACCATCTTTAATTGATAAAATTGAATCTGGTACTAAATAATATCTAGCTTCATTATCATCAGCTTTTTTAATCACATTTCCTTTTTCATCTCGAAGAGTAATTCTTGGTTTCAAATCAGTGCTTTTAGATTGAGCTCTCCAGTCAATAACAGATTTAGATGAAATTCCTGTAGCATCATCAGTGGTTTCTTGAATTGATACACCATCTATTAAATCAACAAAACTAGCCGTACCACTTTTCTCAGCTATAACTGGAGTAGTGTATGGATCCCATTCACATATTTTAGTATTGGCTTTTACTTTATCACCATTATTGAAAAATAATCTTGATCCATAAGCAACTTTATAAACTGCTATCTGCACTCCCTTATCGTCCTCTATGGAAAGTTGAGTGTTTCTTCCCATAACAATCAAATTCTTTTTTGAGTCCTCTAAAATATTTGAATTTATAATTTTCAAAGTTCCATCATTTTTAGTAACTATTTGAGAATCTTGTTTAACAGAGGCTGTTCCTCCTACGTGGAATGTTCTCATTGTTAGCTGTGTTCCTGGTTCTCCAATTGATTGAGCAGATATCATTCCAATAGCTTCTCCAACATGAACCATCTGGCCTCTCGATAAATCTCGTCCATAACAAGTCGCACAAACACCTTCTTTTGAACTACATGTCATCACTGAATAAACTTTTATTGATTTAACACCTGCAGCATCGATTTTATCGCAACCTGCCTCATCAATCATTTCAGATTTTTTAATAATTACTTCTCCTGATAAAGGGTTTTTAACTTCAGCAGCTGTAACTCTTCCTAACGCTCTTTCAGATAAACTTACAACCACATTACCACCCTCTAAAATTTCAGAAAGTTCAATAAATCCAGGATCATCACATTTAACTTTTGTTATTGTTAAATCCTGAGCTACATCACATAATCTTCTTGTTAAATATCCGGAACTAGCAGTTTTAAGAGCTGTATCTGCTAAACCTTTTCTAGCTCCGTGTGTTGAGTTAAAATACTCCAAGGCAGTTAAACCCTCTTTAAAGTTTGAGATAATTGGACTTTCAATAATTTCACCTGAAGGTTTAGCAATCAGTCCTCTCATACCAGCTAATTGTTTCATTTGAGCAGCAGATCCTCTAGCTCCACTATCTGCCATCATAAATACAGAATTAATCTTTAATCCTTCATCAGTTTTTTCTGTCGCAGATATTCCCTTCATCATTTCACCAGCAACTTTATCTGTACACTTAGACCACGCATCAACTACCTTGTTATATTTTTCACCTCTTGTGATTAAACCTTCAGCATATTGAGTTTCATAATCAGCAATTAATTTTTTTGTATCATCGATTAACTGAGTTTTATTCTCTGGTATTACTAGGTCATCTTTTCCAAAAGAAATGCCTGCTTTAAATGCATGTTTAAAACCTAAGTCTTTCAACTTGTCACAAAATATAACCGTAGTTTTTTGACCACAGAACCTAAAGACAATATCAATAATTTCAGAAACTATCTTTTTAGGTAACAATCTGTCTACTAAAGAAAATTTAATATTATTATTTTTTGGTAATAAGTTTGCCAATAAAAATCTCCCTGCAGTTGATGTGTATTTTTCAAATTTCTTATTTCCATTTTCATCAATAGTTTCAATTCTAGAAATAATTGTACTATGAACTTTTATTTGATCTGAGGCTAAAGCAAATTCAATTGCATCTACATCAGTAAAATATCCTGCTGGTTTTTCAGTTAATGGTTCTTGTGATAGATAATATATTCCTAAAATCATGTCCTGACTTGGAACAATTATTGGTTTACCATTTGATGGTGATAAAATATTATTCGTAGATAACATTAAAATTCTAGCCTCCAACTGAGCCTCTAGACTTAAGGGAACGTGAACAGCCATTTGGTCACCATCGAAATCAGCGTTAAATGCTGCACATGTTAATGGATGAAGTTCTATTGCATCACCTTCAATTAATTTTGGTTCAAAAGCTTGAACACCTAATCTGTGGAGCGTTGGTGCTCTATTTAATATAACGGGATGTTCTCTTACAATTAATTCTAACGCATCCCAGACTGCGTTTGTTTCTTTTTCTACTAATTTTTTTGCTTGTTTGATTGTTGAGGCTAATCCAAGTTTATTCAATCTCGCATAAAGAAATGGCTTAAATAATTCTAAAGCCATTTTTTTTGGTAAGCCACATTCGTGTAGTTTTAAGTCAGGACCAACAACGATTACTGATCTTCCTGAGTAATCTACCCTTTTACCTAGTAGATTTTGTCTAAATCTTCCCTGTTTACCTTTAAGCATCTCTGCTAACGATTTAAGAGGTCTTTTACCTGTTCCAGTTATTACTCTACCTCTTCTACCATTATCAAATAATGCATCTACTGATTCTTGAAGCATTCGTTTTTCATTACGAACAATAATATCTGGAGCTTTAAGATCCATTAATCTTTTTAATCTATTATTTCGATTTATTACTCTTCTATAAAGATCATTTAAATCAGATGTTGCAAACCTTCCACCATCTAAAGGAACTAAGGGTCTTAACTCTGGTGGAATTACAGGAACTACCGTTAAAATCATCCATTCTGGTTTTTGGCCAGTTTCAATAAATGACTCTAAAAGTTTTAATCTTTTGATTGCTCTTTCTTCATTAACTTTTGATTTTGTTTCATTAATAAAACTTACAAGATTTTTTCTTTCCAATTCTAGATCTAAATTTTTTAACATCTCAAGAACAGCTTCAGCTCCAATTCCAGCTGTGAAGGATTCTTCACCAAATTCATCTTGGTATTTAGCTAGCTCCTCTTCATTAAGAAGTTGATTTTTTTGTAAACCAGTTAGTCCAGGTTCAATTACAATAAAATTTTCAAAATACAAAACTCTTTCTATTTCCTTTAACTTCATATCCACAGCAAGAGCAATTCTACTTGGTAAAGATTTTAAAAACCAAATATGAGCAACTGGTGTCGCTAGATTAATATGTCCCATACGTTCTCTTCGAACATTAGATTTTGTTACCTCAACTCCACATTTTTCACAAATAATACCCCTAAATTTCATTCGTTTATACTTGCCACATAAACATTCATAGTCCTTAATCGGTCCAAATATTCTTGCGCAGAATAAACCATCTTTTTCTGGTCTAAAAGTTCGGTAGTTTATTGTTTCTGGTTTTTTAATTTCACCAAATGTCCAGGATTTTATTTTTTCAGGACTTGCGAGTGAAATCTTTATACTATTAAAATTTTGAGCTTCTAATATTTCACTATTTTTAAATAAATCTGATATTTCTTTTTTCATTTTAATTAAGCTCCACGTTTAATGCTAAAGATTTAATTTCTTTTACTAGTACGTTAAATGACTCGGGTATACCTGATTCAAAATTTTCTTCACCTTTAACAATTGTCTCATAAACTTTGACTCTACCTGCAACATCATCAGATTTTACAGTCAAAATTTCTTGAAGAGTATATGATGCACCATACGCTTCTAGAGCCCAAACTTCCATTTCTCCAAATCTTTGTCCGCCTAATTGTGCTTTTCCACCTAATGGTTGTTGGGTAACTAAACTATATGGTCCTGTAGATCTTGCATGAATTTTATCCTCCACTAAATGATGGAGTTTAAGCATATAAATAATTCCAACAGTCACCGGTCGATCAAATTTTTCACCTGTTCTTCCATCCCATAGATATGTCTGGCCAGAATTAGGTAAATTGGCTAGTTTAAGCATTTCTGTCACATTTTTTTCTTTAGCACCATCAAATACTGGAGTTGAAATTGCGATTCCATCTTTTAGATTTTCTGCTAAATCTTCAAATTCTGTTTTACTCAACTTATCAACTTTTTCATTATAAATGTCATCCCCATAAACTGATTTTAAAAACTTAGAGATTTTTTCTGTTTTTTCAATTTTCTTATTATTTTCATTAACTAATTTTTTTACTTCTTCACCAAATTCTTTACAAGCCCAACCCAAGTGAGTCTCAAGTATCTGTCCAACGTTCATCCTACTTGGAACTCCAAGTGGGTTTAAAACTATATCAACTGGTCTTCCGTCTTCTCTGTATGGCATATCCTCAACAGGAACAATTTTACTTACAACGCCTTTGTTGCCGTGTCTTCCTGACATTTTATCACCTGGTCTTAATCTTCTTTTAATTGCCACAAAGACCTTAACCATTTTCATTACACTAGGAAGTAAATCGTCTCCACTTCTAATTTTTAAAACCTTATCCTCAAATCTTTCTGTTATATCTTGTTTAGCTTTATTATATTGATCTTTTAGTTGAGCTAAAGTTAACTCATGGTCATTGTTTCCAACTGTAATTTTAAATAAGTCATTTATTGATAAACCTTCTATAATTTCATAGTTTAATTTAGTTCCTTCAGCCACATCTTTAATTTTTTTTGTCAAAGAATTACCTGATAAAAATTGAGAAGCTCTTTGTTTAATACTTCTCTCAAGTATTTCTTCTTCAACAATTTTATCTTGTTGAACTTGTTCTATTTCTGCTCTTTCAATTGTTATTGATCTCTCATCTTTTTCAATACCATGTCTATTAAATACTCTCACATCTACTACTGTACCGCTACTACCTCTAGACATTCTTAATGAAGTATCAGTAACATCAATAGCTTTTTCTCCAAATATTGATCTTAGTAATTTTTCCTCTGGCCCCGAAGCCGAGTCTCCTTTAGGGGTAACTTTTCCCACAAGTATATCACCTGCATTTACTTCTGCACCAATATATACAATTCCTGACTCATCAAGATTTTTTAAAGCCTCCTCATTTACATTTGGAATATCTCTAGTTATATCCTCTTCACCTAATTTAGTATCTCTAGCCATTATTTCATATTCGACAATATGAACAGACGTAAATACATCATCTGTTACACATCTTTCTGAAATCAAAATTGAATCTTCAAAGTTATAACCTTGCCAAGGCATAAAAGCTACAGTTACATTTTTACCTAATGCAAGTTCTCCTAATTTTGTTGATGGACCATCAGCGATTATATCTCCAGTTTTAACTTTATCACCAACTCTAACTAAGGGCTTTTGGTTAATACATGTATTTTGGTTTGATCTTTTAAATTTTTGTAGATTGTAAATATCTACTCCAGATTTAGAGAAATCAGTTTCTTCAGTTACCTTAATTACTATTCTTTTACCGTCAATTTTATCTACAATCCCATCACGCTTAGCCACTATAGTAACACCAGAATCTAAGGCTACGTCACTTTCAATTCCTGTTCCAACTAATGGTGACTCCGGCTTTAATAATGGTACGGCCTGTCTCATCATGTTTGATCCCATAAGTGCTCTGTTTGCATCATCATTTTCTAAAAATGGTATTAATGATGCTGCTACTGAAACAAGTTGCTTAGGTGATACATCAATGTAATCGATAACATCTGGTTTTGCTAAAAGAAAATTTAAATTTTGTCTACAAGAAACAAGTTCCTCAATTATTTTTCCGTTTTTGTCTAATTTAGTATTTGCTTGTGCAATGGTAAATTTAGTTTCTTCCATTGCAGATAAATATTCTACGTTTTCTTGAACTATACCCTCTTTAACTTTTTTATAAGGGCTCTCAATAAAACCGTATTTATTTATTTTAGCATATGTAGACAAACTATTAATTAATCCAATATTTGGTCCTTCAGGCGTTTCAATTGGACAAATTCTTCCATAGTGAGTTGGATGAACGTCACGCACCTCAAAACCAGCTCTTTCTCTTGTTAATCCTCCAGGACCTAGAGCTGAAACTCTTCTTTTGTGAGTAATTTCTGATAATGGATTTGTTTGATCCATAAATTGTGAAAGTTGAGAACTTGCAAAAAAATCTTTTAATGAAACTGTTAATGGTTTGGCATTTATCAAATCCTGTGGCATGGCTGACTCTACATCTAAAGTTGTCATTTTTTCTTTAATAGCTCTTTCCATTCTATAAACACCAATCCTAGCTTGATTCTCAACTAATTCACCGACTGAACGAACTCTTCTATTTCCTAAATGATCAATATCATCAACTTCATCTTTACCATCTCTAAGATCAAGCATTTTGTGAATAATTGCGATAATATCATCATTTCTTAATATTGTAATTTTATCTGAGCAATCTTGATCAAGTCTTGAATTCATCTTTACTCTACCAACGTCTGATAAATCGTATCTATCTGAGCTAAAAAATAAGTTATTAAATATTTGAGTTGCTATTTCAATAGTCGGTGGTTCACCAGGTCTAAGCATCTTATAAATTTCTGTAATGGCTTCATCTTTAGTTTCGTTTTTATCATTTGAAATTGTTGATAACAAATATGGGCCTTTGTTAATAGAATTAGTGATCGAAATATTTAAGGAATGAATATCTGCGTCGATTATCTTTTGCAGTATTGTTTCATTTAGTTCAGTTCCTATTTTAAATATACCATCCTCTTCATCATTAATTTTAACACTTCTATGTAAAAATTTTCCATACAATGACTCTTTTGAGACTAGAATATCTTTTAATCCTTCATTGGCTAACTTTTTTGCGTTTAAAAAATTAATTTTGTCACCAAGTTTGATGACTATTTTTCCTGTTTTTGCATCAATTACTTCCTCTGAAAAATTTTTAGCTTTATAATTTTCTGGATTAAACTTTGTTTTCCATTTTTCTGTCTTGGTATCAAAACTATATTGTTCTTGAGCATAAAATTCGTCCGCAATCTCAGCTTTAGTGTATCCTAAAGCAAGTAATAAAGTTGAGGCAAAAATTTTCTTTTTTCTATCTATTTTAAAGTATAAAAAATCTTTTACATCATATTCAAAATCAAGCCATGAACCTCTATTAGGTATCACTCTACAATTAAATAAAAGTTTACCACTTGCATGTGTCTTTCCTTTATCATGATCAAAAAATACTCCAGGACTTCTATGCATCTGGTTTACAACAACTCTTTGTACTCCATTGGTAATAAATGTTCCGCTATTAGTCATCATAGGAACTTCTCCCATGTAAACTTCTTGCTCTTTTGCAGAAAGAATATCTTTTGTATTATTTTCTTGGTCTATCTCATATACTACGAGTCTAAGTGTACATTTAAGAGCTGATGAATATGTTAATCCTCTTGTTATACACTCTTCAACATCAAATTTAGGCTTCTCTAATCTATAAGATACATATTCTAATGTTGCTTTATCATTTAAATCTTCTATAGGAAATATACTTTTAAAAACTCTATCAAAACCTTTTGTTAACTCAGCATTAGATACATAGTCTGTCAATTCATTATATGAATTTTTTTGCACTTCAATAAGATTAGGTATGGACAAACCCTCTTTTAGCTTACCAAAACTTTTTCTTATATTTTTCTTCTCAGTAAAAGATAATTGCATTTATATTTTTTCATACTGATTAAAATTTAATCAGTACTTAAATTCTTTCTTATTAATTTATTTAAGTTCTACTTTTGCGCCCGCTGCTTCTAACTTAGCTTTGATCTCTTCAGCTTCTTTTTTTGGAACACCAGTTTTTACTTCTTTTGGTGCACCTTCTACAAGATCTTTAGCTTCTTTTAAACCTAATGAAGTTGCTGCTCTAACTTCTTTAATCACATTTATTTTTTTATCACCTGCCGCAACTAACATAATTGTAAAATCGTCTTTATCCTCTGCAGGAGCTGCGCCACCTGCTGCAGCTGGTGCTGCTGCGGCCATTGGGGTTACTCCCCACTTTTCCTCTAGTTGTTTCGAAAGTTCAGCTGCTTCGGCAACTGTTAAACTTGATAAGTCCTCAATAATTTTGTTTAGGTCAGGCATAAATTTACTCTTTGGGTTGTGTTTCAGAAATTTCAGCCGTCAAATTACTCATTTTTTCTGAGTATGCAAGTAAAATACTTACTAATTTAGATGCTGGAGCGTTTAAAATACTTACAATATTAGCTCTAGCCTCATCTAAAGTTGGTAAACTTGCTACATTTTGGACACCGGCCTGATCTAAGACCTCATTATCCATAATTCCACCAATTAATTTTAAATTTTCATTATCTTTAGCAAACTTAGAAAGAATCCTTGCAGACATAATGGCATCTTCTCCAAATGCCACTGCTGTAGGACCAGTGAACAAATTGGAAAGATCTTTACACTTTGTTTTCTCTAAAGCCAATTTTGTAATTCTATTTTTTGTAATTTTAAAAACTATTCCGTGTTCTCTCATCTTAGCTCTTAACTCATCTAATTGAACCATTGTCAAACCTTGGTAATGAGTAACCATAACAGCTTTACTGTTTTCAAATTGTGTAGTCATTTCAGAGATATAATTTTTTTTTTGCTCTTTAGTTAACATTGTTATATCGACTTTCCTAATTTAACTTTATATGAAACTCCCATCGTTGAAGTAACAAATGTATTTTTAATTAAATCACCTTTTAAAGTGTTGTTAGATTTTTCTCTCTCTAATGCATCTAATATTGCGTGAAAGTTTTTTAACAATTGATCATCATGGAATGATTTTTTTCCAATACTAACACCTATATTTCCATCTTTATCATTTCTAATTTCAACTTGACCAGACTTAGCATTTGTTACAGCCTCTTTGATATTTTCAGAAACAGAACCAAGTTTTGGATTAGGCA
>CACKKY010000013.1 GCA_902600855.1 uncultured Pelagibacteraceae bacterium
AATGGGTAATTTTGACTAAAATGGAGAAAATAAAAATTCATATTAAAAATAATCATGGTCGCCCAGGAACATTTCCATGTGATTTGGAAGGTGAAAAAAACTTTACAATTACAAGAGAGCATTTTGAAAAAGCATTGGAAAATGTACCAGAAATCAAGGATAAGATAGAATTTTTTATTGATTGGGATGTAGATAATTTTAATTCTTCTATGTCAAATTCAGAGATTTTACTGACATATGATTTTCCAACTGATAATTTAAAAAATATTGCCCCAAATTTAAAATGGGTACATTGTACAGCTGCAGGTGTAGAGCATTTGTTTCCTTTTGATTGGACTTACGATAATTTAAAAATTACGAATAGTAGTGGAGTTCACGCAAAAAAAGCAGGTGAATACGGCTTGATGAGTGTATTAATGCTTCAAAATCATTTACCAAAGATAATAACAAATCAAAAAAATAAAAAATTTATTTCTACATTTGGCAATCCAATTGCAGGAAAAAATATTGTTCTTGTGGGTACTGGAGCATTGGGATCTTCAATGGCAAAACTTGTTGAACCGCTTGGTGCTAATATAATAGGTGTAAATAAGAAAGGAAAATCTGTAGAGGGTTGCTCTCAAATTTTAACAATAGATAAGCTTGATACTGTTCTTCCAAAAGCAGACATTTTATATCTAGCTTTACCAGAGACTCCAGAAACGAAAAATTTGATAAATAAAAGAAGACTTGATTTGCTCAAAACAACCTGCGGAATAGTAAATATTGGAAGACAGTCAGCATTAGATTATGAGGTTTTATGTGACAAACTTGAAAAAAGTGAAATAGCAGGTGCTATTTTAGATGTTTTTAATCCTGAACCTATAGATAAAAATTCTAGGCTGTGGAACACAAAGAATTTAGTTATTACACCTCATGTTTCCTCAGATGATAATGGAAACTATGTAAAAATGACCTTAGAATTGTTTGTAAAAAATTTAAAACTATTTATTGAAAAAAAAGAATTAGAAAATCAAATTGATAAAGAATTAGGATATTAGGTCTTAATATAACATTTTAAATGTATTAATAAAATCTGGTCTTAAAACATATTCTGATTTATGAGAATATTTGATTTTATATAAAATTTCTATTCCATAAATAACTTTTCCAATTGGAGTATATTCTCCCTCAAAAAGTGGTTCATCTTCTAAAATTATAAAAAATTGGCTATCTTCCGTATCGTATTTTAATGATCTTGCTAATCCAACACTACCTTTTTTGAAATCAAATTCATTATCTACTTCTGATTTAATGGTGCCTAGGCCAGATTTGCCTGTTCCTATTTTTCCATAGTCTAAATTATTTTTTTTTCCAAACTCGATATCTCCTGCTTGAACTAATTTATTTTTTATAACTCTATGAAATGCAACATTATTATAAGTGTTAGATTTAATTAATTTTTTAAATCGTTTCACGGCATTTGGAGATAATTCAGGGTAAAGTTCGATAATGACATTTCCACACTCAACGTTTAATATTGCAATGTTTTCTGGTTTTTCAAAATTTATTTTTTGTAGATTAATCTCTTTAATAAATAAGCATTTATTTTTTATAATTATAGTAAAGCTTAAGGCAAAGATTGCTAATAAAATTAAGAAAACAAAAATTATTTTTTCAAATATTGTAGCTTTAATTTTTTTTATCATAATTAAAATACAAAAGTATCGTCAATTTTATTCAATCTATCTTTAATAAATTTTATTTTGTTATTTAGGATTATGTCGTTTGTATTTATATATTTGTTCTTGATTAAATGAGAAAAAACTTCAGCCATATCCTCTGATGGTATTGATTTGGAGTATTCTGTAAAAAAACCATTAGTTTTTTCATATGTATCTAGACCAATTTTTTTTGTGCAGGTAGAACATTTTGCATATTTAAAATCTATATTATTTAACTTTATCCATTCATCTTCATCAAATAAATCTTTATGACCATCATTAATTATATGAAATAATTCATGATGAAGAACTCTCTCAAAATATTTTTTGTTAAATTTTAAATCAACAATAAGTGTTTTCATTACGTGATCTGGAATCCCAGCAGTATTTATTCCAGAAATTGATAAATTTTCACACATTACTATATATTTAAGATTAATCTTTTTTAAAAATTTTTTTGAATATCTATCCAAATTTTTTGAAATTATTTTAAATTTTTCATCATAAGTTTTTTTGTCCGAGTTATCACATGAAATGTTATTTTGAATTCCAATTGTAAATGGTTTTTTCGCATATAAGTATTTAAGATTATTATTTGTATTTAATTCATAAATTTCCAAGTTCGGAATCTTAATAAGATTATAAATAGTATTTGATTTTGCAGTAGTTGTTAAAAAAAGTAATACAAACATGAGCTTAAAAATCTTCATAATTTAGATTAAGATGATATTCGATTTAAAAATAATGTGGTACATTTTGTTTTATAAATGAAAAAAGATAAAAATAAAGATCCTATTCAACCTGTTAGTGGAACAAAAGTTCCAAGGTTTGCAGGCCCATCTACATTTGCAAGATTACCTGAGTTAAGAGATGTAAAAAGTTGTGATGTAGCAATTGTTGGAGTGCCATTTGATGCTGGCACAAGCTATAGACCTGGTGCAAGATTTGGACCACAAAGTATTAGACAAGCTTCCAGACATTTAAGAACTAATTATCACCCAGTTTATGATGTTGAACCTTTTAAAGTACAACAAGTAGCAGATGCAGGAGATATTACATGTAATCCATTTAGTATTGATGAAGCTATAAAACAGATTGAGGCAGGTGCAACAGATTTACTAAATAAAGTAGGCGGCATAATTAGTTTAGGGGGCGATCATACAATTGCAGTGCCATTATTAAGAGCAATTAATAAAAAATGTAATGGGCCAGTTTCATTGGTTCATTTTGATGCTCATCTTGATACTTGGGATACTTATTTTGGTGCACCTTATACACATGGCACACCTTTTAGAAGAGCTAGAGAAGAGGGATTATTTTTAGATGATGCTTCAATGCATGTTGGTATCAGAGGACCTCTTTATAGTAGAGATGATATTAAAAATGATGAAAGCTTTGGATTTAAAATAATTCACTGTGATGAATTTCAAACTGAGGGAACAGATAAGATAGCAGAAAGAATTCGAAATAGAGTAGGAGACAATCCTCTTTATTTATCAATTGATATTGATGTTCTTGATCCAGCTTTTGCCCCTGGAACAGGGACACCAGAGATAGCAGGAATGACGTCTAGAGAAATGGTTAATGTTTTAAGAGGTCTATCTGGTTTAAATCTTGTTTCAGCAGATGTTGTTGAAGTTTCTCCAGCTTACGATCATGCAGAAGTAACTTCATTAGCCGCAGCAACCATAGTTTACGAACTTACAAATTTATTTGCAAAATCATAAAGAAAGGATAGTTATAAGAAATGTTGAATAAAAAAAATTTTTATATTAATGGTAAGTGGGTTTCTCCAAAAAAACCTAATGATATTAAAGTAATTGATCCTTCAACAGAAGAGGAGTGTGCGGTGATTTCTTTAGGAGGAGTTGAGGATGTTAATGATGCAGTAAGTGCAGCAACTAAAGCTTTTGAAACTTGGGCATTTTCTTCAAAAGAAGAAAGGTTAAAATATCTTGAAGCTTTATACGATCTTTATAAAAAAAAGATGGGCAGATATGGCGAAAGCTATATCTTTAGAAATGGGAGCTCCAATTGATTTTTCAACTAAATTACAAGCTGGAACTGGTGCTAGTCATATCAAATCATACATAAAAGTTTTAAAGGAATATACTTTTGAAAAAATTTTAGGTGATCATGCTCCTAATAATAATATTTTACATGAGCCAAAAGGTGTTTGTGCACTAATAACACCTTGGAATTGGCCAATGAATCAAACATGTTTAAAAGTAATTCCAGCAATTGCTGCTGGTTGTACAATGGTGCTAAAACCATCTGAGATTGCTCCATTATCATCAATTATATTAGCAGAAATGATTGATGAAATTAAATTACCAAAAGGTGTTTTTAATTTAGTGAATGGAGATGGAGCTGTGACTGGAAACGCTCTAACAAGTCATCCAGATGTAAATATGATTTCATTTACTGGATCAACTAGAGCAGGAGCTCTAATATCACAAAATGCAGCGAATGATTTTAAAAGAGTAAGTTTAGAATTAGGTGGAAAAGGTGCTAATATAATTTTTAAAGACGCTGATGGTGAGGCGGTTGAAAGAGGTGCTTTAAGATGTTTTAGAAATACCGGACAGTCCTGTAATGCTCCAACAAGAATGTTAGTCGAAAAATCTATTTATGATGAGACTGTTGAAAGAGTAAAAAACTTTGCTAATTCGATGAAAGTTGATATCGCTACAAAAGAGGGTGACCATATTGGACCAGTAGTATCAAAAACTCAATTTGATAAAATTCAATCATTAATTCAAGTTGGAATTGATGAGGGTGCAAAATTAGTTGCTGGTGGAACGGGTAAACCTGATGGTTTAGATAAAGGATATTTTGTAAAACCAACAGCTTTTGCAGATGTAAATAATCAAATGCAGATTGCTAGAACTGAAATTTTTGGACCTGTTTTATCAATTATACCATTTGAGACTGAGGAAGAGGCAATTTCAATTGCAAATGATACTCCTTACGGTCTTTTAAATTTTATCCAAACTCAAGATCAAGAAAAAGCAAATAGAGTTGCAAGAAAACTAAGATCTGGAATGGTTGATATAAATGGTGCTGGTTTAGCACCGGATGCGCCTTTTGGTGGATATAAACATTCTGGTATTGGCCGTGAAGCTGGCAAACTAGGCTTAGAGGAATTCCTAGAAGTTAAAGCTGTAAGTGGATGGAACAACTAATTTGTAATAGATTTATTTTTAATTCCATCTAAAAGATTAATGCATTTTTTAAGTTCATCCAAAACTATAAACTCATCAATTTTGTGTGCTTGTTCAATTGAACCAGGACCACACACAACTGTACTAATTCCAATTTCTTGATACAACCCAGCTTCTGTTCCAAAGGAAACAACTTGTCTTGAATTGTCACCAGTTAAGCTTGAGATAAATTCACAAGCATCTGATTTATTCTCTCTATCAAATCCAATTATTTCACCTATAATTTTTTTTTCAATTGAAGCATCTGGAAAAACTTTTTTCATATCTGGAAGCAAAACTTTGTTTGCAAATTTATCTATTTCCTTATTTAAAAATATACCATCCTCTTTTACAACAGGTCTTGTTTCCCAATTAACATGACATTTATCTGCTATTACATTGTGAGCTATACCGCCAAATACTCCTCCAATTGATAGTGTAGAGTGAGGTGGATCAAATATAGAGTTTTTAGGTTCTCTTTCTTTAAGTTCTTCTCTTAATTCAATCAATTTATTTACATATCTTGATGCATATTCAACTGCACTTACACCTTTATGAGGTGCAGAACTATGTCCAGCTAAACCTTTAAAATAAGTTGTGTACTCGTAGCATCCCTTATGTGCATCAATAATTTTCATATTAGTTGGTTCACCAACTATACAAATGCCATCTCTAATATTTCTTTTTTTTAATTCTTCAATTAATATAGGAGCTCCTATGCACGCTGTTTCTTCGTCAAATGTAAAAGAAAAATGAATATCTCTATCTAAATTGGATTTAGAATAGATAGGTGCATAAGCCAAAGCACATGCAATAAAACCTTTCATATCACATGCACCTCTTCCATATAACTTATTTTCTCTAATTGTTGCAGTAAAAGGATCTGAGCTCCAACCTTTTGAAACTGGAACAACATCAGTATGCCCTGATAAAATTATTGGTTTTTTATTATTTGAATTTTTAGCTTTAAGAGTTGCAAATAGATTTACTCTTTTTTTTTCATCATCATATGTTCTAAAAGAAGTAGCACCTAATTTTTTCAAGATATCATCACAGTAATCAATTAAAGCAGTATTATCTTCACCAGATATAGTTTTAAAACCAATTAGGTCTGTCAAAATTTTAATAGAATTATTATATAAAAGTTTTGAATTATTTTCTGTACTCATATTTTTCATCCATTATATATTAATTATATGAAAGAACAAATTACATATGGTATTTTTGACAAAGTGGACATTCGCGTTGGAACAGTAATCTCAGTTAAGAAAAATGAAAAGGCTAGAAAACCATCACTAGTTGTTGAAGTTGACTTTGGTGAAGAGATAGGAATTAAACAATCATCTGCTCAAATTACTCATTATTACAATGAAGAAAACCTCAAAGGAAAACAAGTAATTGGAGTATGTAATTTTGCTGAAAAAAATATTGCTGGTGTTGTGTCTCAAGTATTGATTTTAGGATCTATAGATAAGGAGGGAAAAGTTATATTAGTTCATCCATCTCAAAAGTCAGAGAATGGTTTGCCCATTGCTTAACAATGCACCCAGAAATTTTATCAATTACGTTGTTTGGAATAGTTGCCGCATTCACGCCAGGACCAAATAATTTTGTAGCATTTTATTCTGGATTTAATTTTGGAATTAAAAGAACACTTCCACACATTATTGGAGTTACTTTAGGATTCCCTTTTCTTCTATTATGTTTAGCTCTAGGATTGATTAATGTATTTAAATTGTATCCACTAATTCAAGAGATACTAAAATATCTTGGAACGTTATTTTTAATTTATTTAGCTTATAAGATTTCTTTTTCAGAGTCTAAAAACCAAGAAAATAAAAATAATAACCCTGTTAAATTTATAGAAACTTTTATTTTTCAATTCTTAAATCCAAAGGGGGTGATTGCATCAGTAATTGTTGTTTCTACATACATAGATCCAGGAGAAAACTTTGTAAATTATACGACTCAAATTCTTGTTCTTGCATTACTAGTTTCGGTCACAAGTATTACCCTTTGGACGATTATGGGTAAATTCCTTAGGAAATTTGCGACAAATCAGAAATTTATTAATTATTTTAATTATGTTATGTCACTGCTTCTTTTATTAAGCATAATAACTTTTTATTTATAATATGACACCGGGTAAAAAAAATTCTTATAATTCTCTAAAGGATATCTCAATCGATAATAAAGAATATAAATATTATTCTTTAAAAGAAGCAGAGCAAAATGGCCTAACTGGTATTTCTAAACTTCCTAAATCGTTAAAGGTTTTATTAGAAAATCTTTTAAGATACGAAGATGATCTATCGGTAAACAAAAGCCAAATTAATTCAATTAAAGAATGGCTAAAATCAAAAAAATCAAATACCGAAATTGCATATCGACCTGCTAGAGTTTTACTACAAGATTATACTGGTATTCCAGCTGTTGCTGACTTAGCCGCAATGAGAGAGGCAGTTAAAGATAAAAATAAAGATCCAAATACAATCAATCCATTATCAGCAGTTGATTTGGTCATAGATCATTCAGTACAAGTTGATAAATCAGCAAACTCAGATTCATTTGAAAAAAATGTAAATATTGAATTTGAAAGAAATGGTGAGAGATACTCATTTTTAAAATGGGGACAACAAGCATTTAATAATTTTAGAATAGTTCCCCCAGGTACAGGAATTTGTCATCAAGTAAATTTAGAGTATCTTTCAAAAGTAGTTTGGTCTGAAGAATTTGAAGGAGAAAAATATTTATTTCCAGATACACTAGTTGGTACTGATAGTCATACAACAATGGTAAATGGACTGTCAGTATTAGGTTGGGGTGTTGGTGGAATTGAAGCGGAAGCAGGTATGTTAGGTCAACCAATATCAATGTTAATTCCAGAAGTGATTGGTTTTGAAGTAATAAATAAAATGCCAGAAGGTACAACAGCTACAGATCTAGTTTTAACAGTTGTAAAAATGTTAAGAGACAAAGGTGTAGTTGGAAAGTTTGTTGAATTTTACGGGGAAGGATTAAAAAATCTTACATTGGCTGATAGAGCTACAATTGCAAATATGGCACCTGAATATGGAGCTACATGTGGTTTTTTTCCTATAGATGATGAAACCTTAAAGTATCTAAAATTCTCAGGAAGAGATCAACATACGGTAGATATTGTTGAAAAATATGCAAAAGAGCAAGGCTTATGGGCAAGTAACGAAATAGAATTTACAGATACTATATCATTAGACATGTCTACGGTTGTTCCAACAATTTCAGGACCTAAAAGACCACAGGACAAAGTTTTATTAACAGAGGCCGCAACTTCATTTAAAAAAGTTTTTAAAGAAGCGACGAATAGAAAAAATAATTCTATTTCTAAAGTTTTAAATACAGATTATGAAATTAAAGATGGATCAATTTTAATAGCAGCGATTACCTCCTGTACCAATACTTCAAATCCTAATGTATTAATTGGTGCTGGATTGCTTGCAAAAAAAGCTGTTGAATTAGGATTAGAGGTAAAACCTTGGGTAAAAACTTCTTTGGCACCCGGCTCACAAGTGGTTACTGATTACTTAGAAAAAGCCGGATTAAATACTTACCTTGATAAACTTGGTTTTAATTTAGTGGGTTATGGATGTACAACATGTATTGGTAATTCAGGTCCGCTACCTGAAAATATTGTTGACGCCATTCAAAAAGAAAATATATATGCAGTATCAGTTCTATCAGGAAATAGAAATTTTGAGGGACGAATTTCTCCCCATATTAAAGCTAATTATCTAGCTTCGCCTCCATTAGTTGTTGCTTATGCTTTAGCAGGTCATATGGAATTTGATCTTTATAAAGACGCTCTAGGTAAAGACAAAGATGGAAATAGTATTTATTTGAAAGACATTTGGCCTACCAATGAAGAAATTGAGGACACATTAAAACAATCTCTTAATGCAAAAATGTTCATAGATAGATATTCAAATATTTCAAAAGGGCCAAGTCAATGGCAAAAAATAAAAACAGAGAAAAGTAGTATTTATAATTGGGACGAGGAGTCTACTTACGTAAAAAAACCTCCGTTCTTTGATAATTTATCAGATGAACCTGAGGGATTTAAAGAAGTTAAAGATGCGAGACCATTACTAATTTTGGGTGATATGGTTACAACTGATCATATTTCTCCAGCAGGAAATATTCAAAAAGAAAGTCCCACAGGAGAGTATTTTATGGAGCATCAAATTTTACCAAAAGATTATAACTCTTATGGTTCTAGAAGAGGTAATCATGAAGTAATGATGAGAGGAACTTTTGCTAACATTAGAATAAGAAATGAAATGGCGCCTGGGACAGAGGGTGGATTTACTAAATTGTATCCTGAAGAAAAGATTTTGCCAATTTATGATGCGGTTGTCGAATATAAAAAAAGAGGAACCGATTTAGTTGTGATAGGCGGCAAGGAATATGGAACAGGCTCTTCAAGGGACTGGGCTGCTAAAGGTACAAAATTATTAGGGATTAAAGTAATAATAGCGGAAAGTTTTGAGAGAATTCATAGATCAAATTTAATTGGAATGGGTATTTTGCCTCTACAGTTTATAGATGATATTAATAGAAAAAATTTGAATTTAGTTGGGTCTGAATTAATAAGTGTTCAAGGAGTTGAAAATGGTATCAATCCTTCAGATAAAATAAATTTAGAAATTAAATATGCTTCTGGAGAAATTAAAAAAATTGAAACGTTGTGCAGAATTGATACCAAGAATGAATTAGAATATTATAAAAATGGTGGAATACTTCAATATGTATTAAGGAATATGATTTAAATATGGATGAGGAAATTTCAATAATAAGTTCAAATACAAGACAAGAAAAAATTAAAAATTTTTTTATAAATAATAAAATTAAATTTATTTCTTTAATATCAATAATAATTTTAAGTTTAATTTGTTATTTTGGTTATGAGGAAATTAAAAAAAGAAAACACATACTAATATCAAATGATTTTAATTCAATTTTAATAGAATTTGAAAGTAGCAATAAGGACTTCACTACTAATAAGTTAATAGATTTAGTTAATAAAAAAGATCCGACTTATTCACCTTTGTCTTTATATTTTATAATAGATAATAAGCTTATTAATGATTTTGAAAAAATTAATGTTTTATTTGATGTTTTAATAGAGGAAACACCTCTTGAAAAAGAAATAAAAAATTTAGTTATATATAAAAAGTCTCTATTGAATGCCGACCTGTATGATGAAGGAAAAATGTTGAATATATTAAACCCTTTGATTAATTCAAATAGTGTATGGAAATCTCACGCCCTACATTTAATGGCTGAATTTTTTTATGATAAGGGTGAAAAAGAAAAGGCAAAAGAATTTTTTAATCAAATTATTAATTTAAAAGAACCAAATCCTGATATTAAAATTCAGGCTCAGAAAAGATTAAATAGAGATTTGAGTGAATAAGGTATTAATTTATAAAATATTTATTATTTTTTTATTTTTAAATAATTGTTCCTTAAACGAGAATTCAAGAATCTGGAAGGACAAAGATAAACATAAAGATTTTATAAAACAAGAAAATGTAAAAAAATTGTTTGTAGAAGAAGATATAATATCAACTGAATTTAATCCTGATTTAAAAATATATGTAACAAAAATAAATGAAAAAGATAAATATATAAATAATACAAATAATTATGGTTCACAAAATTATGACGGATTTTTAAATAAAGAAAGAACTTATACATTTTCAAAATTAGATAATATTAATCAATTAGATTTTAAACCAGCTTTTTTACCAGATGGATTAATTTTCTTCGACAAAAAGGGAGTAATTACAAGATATGATGATAAAAAAAAAATAATTTGGAAAAATAATTATTATTCAAAAGCTGAAAAAAAACTTAAACCAAAATTGAATTTTTTAATAAATAATAATATATTGATAGTTGTTGATAATATTTCTAAATATTATTCAGTAAATATTAATACAGGGAAATTAAATTGGTCAAAAAATAATAATTATCCATTCAATTCAGATATTAAAAAATATAAAGATAAATTTTTTGTTGTTGATTATAAAAATGTTTTAAGATGTTTTAATATTAATGATGGTTCAGAATGTTGGAGAATGAGAACAGAAGATTCTTTTACAATTTCAGATTCTAAATTTTCTCAAATCATTATAAATGATTTAATTATATTTAATAATTCAATAGGTGATATAACGGCAGTTGATATAGAAACTGGCCTCATAAACTGGCAATTACCTACTCAAAGCAGCAGTATAATAAACAAGACATATAGATTTAAAAATTCACAATTAGTCTCCGACGGTAATTCAATATTTTTTTCAAACAATAAAAATGAATTTTATTCAATAGACGCTAAAACTGGAACAATTAATTGGAAAAATAAAATAAATTCTAATCTAATGCCAGTAATAAATGAAAACTTAATTTTTACAGTCTCAAATAATGGATATTTATTTATTATCGAAAAAAATAGTGGAAATATAATTAGAATTACAAATTTATATAAAAGTCATAAAAAAAAGAAAAAAAAAAATTTGATACCTATAGGATTTGCGATTGGAAAAAACAATTTATATTTAACAAGTAACGATGGTAAAATGATTGTAGTCGATCTTGAGTTTGGAAAAGTTATTAAAGAAATAAAAATTTCAGGAAAACTAGTTTCTGCACCTTTAATATTTAATAAAAAATTATTTTTAATAAAAAGTAATTCTATTACTAGGTATAATTAAAAATGATCTTAAAATTTTTAGATAAGATCGGTAGGAAAAAAGTTGTTTTAGACAGAGGTCCATCACATCCTAAATATAAAGAGGCAAAACCTTGGTTAAATAGATATTATGTTCTTTTTAGACATAGGCCAAAATGGTTTCCGTTTAATATTTTAATACATGAAATGTTAGCTGATGATCATGGTGATGGTGTCCATAACCATACTTTTCCTTATATAACGATAATATTAAGAGGTGGTTATTGGGAAACTTTAAGTTCTGGTAAATTTTGGAGGCCACCTGGTTACATTGGCTTTAGATCTGCAAATAATTTGCATAGAGTTGACTTAAAACCTGGTACAAAACCAATAACTATATTTATATCAGGTCCGTTCGGGCTAAGAAAAGGTCCAAGATCTGAATATGGAATTGATTTTAAAACAAAAAAATGAATTTAAGTAAATTTTATTTAAATTTTTGTAAAAAAAAAAATTTCGAAATAAATATAAATCAATTAAATTTAGTAAAAGAACTTAATAACTTTTATAATATTAATTTTAGTAAATCTTTTTTAAAAAAAATTTTTAATAAAAAAAAATCGAAATTAGGATTTTATTTGCAAGGAGATGTTGGAGTAGGAAAAACTATGATTTTAAATTTTTTTTTTGATCAATTGGATGAAAAAAAAATAAGACTTCATTTTAATGAGTTTATGTTAAGTTTTCATGATTTTGTTCATGAAAGAAAAGAAAAAGATGAAGAAAATGTTATTATCCATTTTGTAAAAGAATTAAAATCAAAAGCAACTCTTATTTATCTTGATGAATTTCAAGTAACGAACATTGTTGATGCTATGATTTTAGGAAAATTATTTGATCAAATTTTTAAAGAAAATATTAAGACTCTAGTTACTTCTAATACAAAGATTTCAGAACTTTATAAAGATGGTCTTCAAAGAGATCAATTTAAACCTTTTATTAAAATTATGAAAGAACAATCTATCGAGCATGAACTTAAAATTGAGGATGATTATAGAAAGTTAAATAATAATAAAGTGCAAAGATACTTTCATCCACTTAATCAAGAGACAAATTTCAGGATTAATAAATTTTTTAGAACTATAACAAAAAATATAAATCAATCTTCAATTACAACAAATATAAAAGGAAGAGATTTTGTAATTGAAAATTTTTATGATGGTATTGTAAGATTTAATTTTAACACACTCTGTAATCAAAATTTAGGCGCAGAAGATTATTTAAAAATAATTAAAAAATGTAAATTTATTGTATTAGAAGAAATACCACAATTTAACGATACTAATTCAAACCAGCAGAAGCGTTTTATAACTTTGTTAGATATTATTTATGATAGAAATATTCCTATAGCAGTTACTGCAAAACAAAGTTTAAAACAATTTAATTCATCAAGATTATTAGAAGAACCATTTAGACGTTCTATTAGCCGTTTATATGAACTGACATCAAAAGAAATAAATCAATGAAACAGGAATTCTATAATCTTCAAATAAATACTAATGGTCAGAAATTATATGAGTTTACTCAAGATACTATCCAATGGATTAATAAAAATAATTTTAAGAATGGAATGCTTAATTTAAGTATCCAGCACACTAGTGCTTCTCTTATTGTTCAAGAAAATGCTGATCCGGATGTTCAATCAGATTTAATAAATTATTTTGATAAATTAGTGCCAATGGACAATAAATTATACGTTCATATGGCAGAAGGAAAAGATGATATGCCTGCACATATTAAATCTGCGCTTACGAATAATCAAATAAACTTAAGTATAAAAAAAGGAGAAATATTACTTGGTACATGGCAAGGACTTTATCTTTTTGAGCATAGATTAAAAAGTCAGAAAAGGCTTATTATTCATCATTTTATAGGTGAATGATTAATTTTTATTTTTTAGTGATTGAAATGCTTCTAAGGCAGAGGCTCTTGCTTTTTCATGAATAACAATTGGTTGAGGATAATTTTTGCCAATTATTGTTTTAATTGCTTGTTGATATTTAATATCCATTTCCCAAGGTTTATGAATAAATTTACTCGGTACTCTCTCAAGTTCAGGCACCCATTTTTTAACATATAATCCTTGTTTATCAAATTTTTCACCCTGTAATATTGGATTAAAGATTCTAAAGTAGGGAGCTGCATCAGCACCACATCCAGCTACCCACTGCCATTGAGCAATGTTGTTCGCTTTATTAAAATCTAGCAAACAATTTCTAAAATATTTTTCTCCTTCAACCCAGGTAATTCTTAAGTGTTTAACCAAAAAAGATCCAACAACCATTCTTATTCTGTTATGCATCCATCCAGTTTCATAGAGTTCTCTCATACCAGCGTCTACAATTGGATAACCTGTCATACCTTTTTTCCATGATTCTAAAAATTTATCATTCTTTATCCAAGGAAATTTATCAAATTCTTTTCTAAAATTACCTTTTAAAAATTCTGGAAAATAATTTATTAAACTATGAGAAAATTCTCGCCAACCAATTTCATTAATATATTTTCTGTAGCCAATACCTTTTGATTTTACTTTAGAACATTTCTCCCAAATACTTGCTACATGAATTTGACCATGTTTAATATATGGAGAAAGTTTAGAGGTACCCTCGATTGAAGGTATATCTCTAGCAATACCATAATCTTTAATTTTATTTTCTATAAGATTTTTAAGAATTTTTTTTGAATTATTCTCAGAAACTTCCCAATATTTTTCAAATTTTTTATACCAATTTTGTTTTGGTAAAATATCTTCTGGTTTAATACACTTTTTAAAAAATGAGTAATTCTTATTTCTCTTTTTAATTATATAATTTTTACTTTGTGGTTGATTTAAAAACACCTGTTCTGCATTTCTCCAAAAAGGAGTAAATACTTTGAAGGGTGTACCATCATTTTTTGTTACTTCTTGAAACTCGTTCAAGATATTTCCTTTAAAATATTTATAATTTATTTTATTTTTAATAAATAAATCACGAATTTTCTTACCCTTTGAAATAACATCTGGTTCATAGATTTTATTCCAATAAATAGAAATATTATCTTTTTCAGTTATTTTAGAAAAAATATCTAATTCCTCACCTTTAACTATTTCGAGATTAATTTTATAGGGCAGCAATTCTTTTTTAAATGATTCTAACGATTTAAATATCCACCATTTTTGAGCTTCTCTCTCGTTATCAAAATCATTATTATTATAAATATATAGTGCAATTACATTTTTGTGATTTTGAGTCGCAAAAGAAAGAGCAGGATTTTTATCTAATCTAAAATCTTCTCTAATCCAAAAAATACCTGTGCTATTCATAAAATTAATTTTGATTAATTAATTTTTGATACATCTCTTGATCTGTATCTCCTTCACAACCAAATACCATGACATTAGACTTTTCAGTGAGTTGTAATTTTTCCCTTACTGCTTCATCTTCACAACTTGCGATTAAACTAATAACTCCAGGAGCAGAATTCTCTCCGGCAATTATCTTATTTTCACTAAAGCTTGAATTTCCAAGTAATTTCATAGTTTTTGCAATATCATCATCTGGTAAACTAATACAATGTTTAACTGAATTTTTTAAAATTTCCCATGGGACTAAAGATACCTCTCCACAAGACATTCCTCCCATCAAACTTTCTCTTTTAATATCAATCTTCTCTATCTTTCCAGTTTTTATACTTTCCATAACGCACGCTGCGCTATCTGGCTCAACAACTATAATTGTTGGAATGTAATCTAAATATCTTGCTATTCCAGCTATCATTGCCGCTGCCATACCTCCTACACCTGCTTGTAAAATTATATGGCTAATTTTTTCATTTTTTATTTGATCAATTATTTCTTTCATCATAACTGTATATCCTGCCATAGTATACTTTGGGACAAGCAAATAATCTTTCCACGCAACATCTTGAACAATTTGCCAATTATTTTCAGTTGATTGTTTAATACATTCAATTAATGATTTTTCATAATTCCCTTTTACTTTGACCACATCTGCTCCAAGTCTAGACATAGCCTTACCCCTTGCTTCACTGACGAATTCACTAATAAAAATTTTACACTTTAATCCAAGTCGATTAGCTCCCCAAGCTACTGATCGTCCATGATTACCTGCAGTTGCAGTTGCAACAACTATATCTTTATTTCCTTTCGTAACTTTTTCTACCGCATATGCTCCACCTAATGCTTTAAATGATTTTAAATCAAACCTTTTATGTTCATCTTTATAAAAAATATTTTTTAAATTCAATTCTTTAGACAATTTATTTAATAAAATAAGAGGAGTAGGTGTGTAACCTTTCCATTTAGAAATACTTTCGTATGCATCATCTATTTCTTTTGAAGACAAAGATGTTAATATTTTTTTTTTATTAAAGGAGTAATTGTTATTATCAGTAAATTCAGAATATTTCCATTGGTGACCGTTGGATAATATTGTCATAAACTAGCAATCTAAAGTGTTATCTTTTTCCCACTGAGATACAGGTTTTCTTTTATTAAATTTGTTTTTAGTTTGAAAATTTTTAGTTTCTAAATTTTTTAATTTTATATAACTTTTAATAACATCTGAACCAAAAGCTTGTGAAAGTGATTTACTATTTTTAAGCATATTTATTGCTTGATTTATATCATTGGGTAATTTTTTTAATTTTGGATACTTTTTATAGTCCTCATACATATTACAATGTAAAGGGTTTCCAGGATTTAATCTTTTATTTATACCCTCTAGTCCTGCAGCAATTATGCCTGCCTGTAATAAGTAAGGATTAGCTGAGCCATCCATTAATCTAAGTTCAAACCTACCTTTATCAGGAATTCTTATCATGTGCGTTCTATTGTTCCCTGTGTATGAAATACTACTTGGAGACCATGTTGCACCAGATTTTGTTGGAGGCGCATTAATTCTTCTATAACTGTTTATTGTTGGATTAAAAAAAGCTGAAAGCGCCTGAGTATTATTAATGATCCCACCTAAAAAATTATAGGCTAACTTGCTTAATCCTAATTTGTCTTTGTTATCTAAAAATTTATTTATCTTTCCATTCCAAACAGAAACGTGAGCATGACAACCGTTGCCTGTTAAATTGCTAAATGGTTTTGGCATGAAAGTTGCTCTTAAACCATGCTTTTCAGCTAAAGTTTTTACCATATATTTAAAAAATACGTGTCTATCGGCTGTAACTAAAGCATCTGAGTAATCCCAGTTCATTTCAAATTGACCATTAGCATCCTCATGATCGTTTTGATAAGGTTTCCATCCCATAGTAATCATACAATCACAAATTTCTTTAATTAGATTATATCTTCTCATTAAAGCTGATTGATCATAACAAGGTTTTGATTGAATATCTCTTTTATCTGCAATTGATGATCCATCCTCTGAAATTAAAAAATATTCACATTCAACACCAGACTTCATCTGTAATTTTTTTTGGGACATTTTTTTAATTTGTTCTTTAAGCATTACTCTTGGTGAAGCTTTCACAGGTTTACCATCCATATATAAATCTGAGGCTAACCATCCAACTTCTCTATTCCAAGGTAACTGAATTAAACTATTAGGGTCAGGTACACCAAACATATCACTATCCGCAGGTGTCATATCTAGCCATGTTGCAAAACCAGCAAAACCAGCACCATCTTTTTGCATTGCACCAATTGCTTGAGCAGGGACTAGTTTTGATCTTAAAACCCCAAATAAATCTACAAAACTAATAAGAAAATATTTAATTTTTTTTGATCTTGCTATTAGCGATAAATTTTTTGGCATAATCAATCTTACGAATATAAAAGATTAGTAGCAATCATTTTTTTTCGTTAATTCCTGGTATCCAATTACTGCCAGCTAAAGGAACTCTTGCCATTGCAGCAGCTTCTACAGTTAAAGCACACAAATCTTCAGGTTCAAGATTATGTAAACTATTTTTTCCACATGCTCTAGCTAGTGTTTGTGCTTCGAGAGTCATAACTTTTAAATAGTTTGTTAGCTTTTTACCAGCTTTGACAGGATTTAATCTTTTCATTAATTTAGAATTTTGAGTTGAAATTCCAGCGGGATCATTTCCTTCATGCCAATCATCATAAGCACCAGCAGTAGTTCCAAGTTTATTATAATCTTTTTCCCATTTTGGATCATTGTCACCAATTGCTATCATTGCAGCACTTCCTATAGAAACTGCATCAGCTCCGAGCGCTAAAGCTTTTGCAACATCTGCTCCATTTCTAATTCCACCAGATATCACGAGCTGTACTTCTCGATGTGCATTTAAATCTTGTAAAGCATCAACAGCTGGTCGAATACATGCTAGGGTAGGCTGTCCAACATTCTCAATAAATACTTCTTGTGTTGCCGCAGTTCCTCCCTGCATACCATCAAGAACAACAACATCAGCTCCAGCTTTTACTGCTAAGGCAGTATCGTAATAAGGCCTTGCACCAGCAATTTTTATAAATATTGGCACTTTCCACTTTGTAATTTCTCTTAACTCTAAAATTTTTATTTTTAGATCATCGGGACCAGTCCAATCTGGATGTCTACAAGCTGATCTTTGATCTACTCCTTTCGGTAATGTTCTCATCTGTGCAACACGATCATTAATTTTTTGACCCAACAACATTCCACCACCACCAGGTTTTGCACCTTGACCTATAACAACTTCTATTGCATCAGCTTTTCTTAAATCATCAGGATTCATTCCGTATCTTGAAGGTAATAATTGATAAACTAAATGTTTAGATTGTCCTCTTTCCTCAGTTGTCATACCGCCATCACCTGTAGTTGTTGATGTACCAGCAGCACTAGCCCCTCTTCCAAGAGCTTCTTTTGCAGGACCAGATAATGCCCCAAAACTCATTCCTGCAATTGTTATTGGAATGTCTAATTCAAGTGGTTTTTTCGCATATTTTGTTCCAAGAGTAACATTTGTTGTACATTTTTCCCTATAACCTTCTAGAGGATATCTAGACATTGAAGCTCCTAAAAATAATAAATCATCAAAATGAGGAAGTTTTCTTTTCGAACCACCACCTCTTATATCATAAATTCCAGTTTCTGCAGCTCTTCTAATCTCAGAGTTTGTGTATTCATCAAAAGTCCAAGATTGTCGGGGGTGAGTTCTATAATTTTTTTTCATCTCTAATAACTCGATACGTTATCAATCTTAAAATTATATAATTTTCTTGCTGAACCATATCTTTTAAAGTGTTCAGCTTTAAGATTGTTAATATTTGCATCTTTTAAAAATTTAGCTAGTTTTTTTATATGTTTTTTGTCCATTTTTTTTTCAACACAATCTGCCCCAAGTGATTTTACTTTTCCTTTAATATATATATTTGTTTCATATAAACTATCACCTAATGCCTCACCAGCATTACCGCAAACAATTAAATTACCAGATTGAGACATAAAACCTGACATATGACCTACAGAACCTTTTACAATAATATCAATTCCTTTCATAGAAATTCCACACCTAGAACTAGCATCTCCATCAATAATCAAAAGTCCTCCATGAGCAGTCGCTCCAGCTGATTGAGAGGCATTTCCTTTCACATGAACTTTACCGGACATCATATTTTCGGCCACTCCAGTTCCAGCATTACCTTCTATTGTAATTTCAGCTTTTTGATTCATTCCACCACAATAATACCCAACGTGACCTTTAATATTAACATTAATATTTTCAGTTAGTCCTGCACAAATTGCATGATTTCCCTCTGGATTTGTGATTACAAAATCCCTATCATTCTTTCTTCTATCTAAATTTTGTAATTTTTCATTTACAGATCTTAATTTTAATTTTTTTAAATCTAATTCCATTAAATTAATTACCCCAAGAATAAACAATACCTGGTTCAGGTTCAAAAATTTTAGCTCCATTTACACCTGGTAAGTGAGCCATTGCTTGAAATTCTGAAGCTATTGCAACGTAGTTATCAGTTTCTGCTATTACAGCAGGTTTACAAGCTATTTCATCTCTTACAACAGCAAAGCCTTTTCTAGTACCAGTGATAAAAGTATAAAAACCATCTAAATCTTTTAGTCCAGAAATAAGAGTATCTTTTAAAGATTTATTGTTTGATAAACTATTTGAAACGTACCCCGCAGCAACCTCTGTATCATTTTCAGAATTAAAAATATTTCCTTTTTTTGTAAGTTCTCTTCTTAGATTATTATGATTGGACAGAGAACCATTATGTACTAAGCATTCATCTTCTCCAGTTGAATAGGGGTGAGAACCATCAGTAGTAATAGCACTTTCAGTAGCCATTCTAGTATGTCCAATTCCATGAGTGCCACAGAAGCTTTCTAAATTAAATTTCTTTACAACATCTTTTGGGTTTCCAACTTGTTTAAAAATTTCGATAGATTTACCATAACCGACTATAGATACTTCTGGAAAATTTAAGTTGATAATATCAATTACCTTGTTTGGTTTTTCAAAAGTCTTAAGAATTACATGATCTGAAAATTGGTTAATTTGAGATTTACTCAACTTATTTGATATCTCTTTTTTAAAGTCCTTAAAGTTTAATTCATTTAAACACAAAGAATATTTGTAATTTTTTTCATTTTCCTCTTTATATATAGCAAAACCAGCACTATCTGGACCTCTAGACTCCATGTTGTTTAACATTCCCGACAACATTTTACCTAGGTTTTTCTCAAACTTTTTAGTTTTAAGATAGATACCTACAATTCCACACATTGTTTAATATAAATTTATTTTATTAAAGAAATTAAAAATTCTTTATAGTAGATAAGGTTTACTACTACAATGATGATAATAGCCGCTATTACTCCATATTTTGCCTTAGGAAAAGCTACACCTCTCATTTTAGATGGTCTTAGTTCTTCTTTATTATCTTCTGACATTATTAATAAAAAAAGGGCGCTACAACTAAGTAGCGCCCAAATTTTCTTTTATTTACCAATCGGTAATATTGTCTTTATGATCGTTTGCACCGTATCTTTTCTTAGATAATCTATCAAGCTCTTCCCTTTCAGATTTATCAGTAATGATACTCCATCCAATCCATACAGCAATTAATAATAGAACTAGTATAAATTCACTAGATCCTGCTCCAGGATAAATCGATCCAGCAACTTCATCAGCACTTAGATGATCTACCCAGTTTGTAACTGTAGCCATATTTTTCTCCTTTACCTGGTTGCTGATGAAACTGCTTTTTCATCGTCTTTGGCAGTCTCCATCATTTCATAGTCTAATCCAGCTATTTCTACTTCACGAGGGATTCTTAATTTACCCATACCGTTAAGTACTTTAGCTATGATATAGCCTGGTATTAGTCCAAGAACTACGAACATTACTATTGCTCCTAGAAATTGTCCTAATGGGTTAATTGTAGCATATGTTGTTCCATCCCACATAGCGCCAACACTGTAACCAGATGCTGGGTAACCATTTAAGACAAATCCACAAATTACCAGTCCAATAAATCCGGCATAACCATGTACAGCTACTGCACCAACTGCATCATCGATTTTGAACTTTCGCTCAACCCAATAATGAAGTTTGTAAGAAATAACAACACCAATCATACCAATGATTAAAGCTTGAATTGGATGATATAAGTCATTTCCAGCTGACGCACATATAATACCTGCAAGACCACTAGAGTAAGTCCAAAAAGGATCACCTTTTGCAATTACATATCCAGCCAACAAACCACCTGACAACGACATTAAGAAATTCATTGTTATTCCACTCAATGTTGTTGGTGTGTAATATATGTTAGTTGCTGTCCAGAACGTTACACCTTCCATTCCATACTCAGGTCCAAGATCATATATTGGTACGTTACATGCTGCATAAAATCCCCAGAAACCAGTATAAATTAAAAATAAACCTATAGTAACTAGCCAAGGATTTCTCGGTCCTATATTTCTTGGTTCGCCACTTGATGAGAACTTTCCAATTCTTGGTCCTAAAACCATAAGAACACCAAGTGCAAATCCGCCTGCTATTGCGTGAATAACTCCTGACGCATACGCATCGTGGTATCCTAGAATTTTTAACATCCATCCATCAAAGTGCCATCCCCATGAAGCATCTATCGACCAGAAAACAGATCCAATCGCAATTGCTAAAACTCCAAATGCAAAAGTTGTTATTCTTTCAATAATAGCCCCTGAAACAATTGAAGCAGCTGTCCATGAAAATAGTAAGAATGCTGCCCAGAAAACACCCATTATATGGTCGTTAAGATTAATTGCCATAAAAGCATTAGTTGGATTAGCGAGATCATTCCCTCCAAATCCTCCACCTAAAACTAGCCCAGTACTTTCTGTCATAATTGATGGAGCTATTCCTGGTCCTGTTGGAAAAGCCCAATAAATCCACCAACCAAATAAAAACCATGTAACTGTTACCAAAGGTATAAGCATTGTGTTTTTCATTAAGGTGTGTTGGTGGTGTTTGTATCTTGATGCTCCAACTTCATACATACAGAAACCGACGTGAATTAAAAACATCAGTACTACTGTTACCCAGTAGTAAAACTCCGTAAATATAGTTGTAAGAGCACCTAACTGATCAGTCATATTCTCTCTCCTTATTAGTTTTTAAAACCCTATAAAATTTTTATAGTTGTGACAAACAAAACAATTATTAAAAACCTATTGTGGACAATAATTTTTTAAAAAAATATCAACTCTTGATTGTTTTTTAAAATTTAAGATAAGCTTTTTTTAAATCAACCAAAGGATGCTTTGGTGACATTTGAAACTTTACTAAAAGTTCCCTAGCTATCATATCCCTATCTTGTTGATTATTAGGAAGTTTGATTGATTTTGGAATTGTAACCCAGCCATTAGCGTTTCTACAAAAAACTGCAGGTCTATCATCTTCATAACCCATATGTACATCTTCTAACCAGTTTAAATCATCCCATCCCATTGCTTCTATATATTTTTTTAGGAAAGGTGTAATTTTATTATAATCTGGCAAAAGATTTACATCATATCGGTAACCTATTGATTGGCCGATCATTTTTTCTCTTGCAGTTTCTTTCTTCTTACCCAGTTGACCTTTCACTTCTTTTACTTTAGCTAATTTTTTATTTTTTTTTTTAACCATATTTTACCCTTATATTTTGTGATAGTTATCAACTCCAACAGTATAGTTTGTTCCAGCTAATGGAACTTTTGCTAAAGCAGAAGCTTCAGATGTTAAAGCTGCCAAATCTTCAGGCTCTAAAGAATGAATATTTGTTTTTCCACAAGCTCTTGCTAAAAGTTGTGCTTCCAATGTCATTGAATGTAAATAATTATAAACTCTTAATGCAGCAGCGTCAGGGTTTAATCTCGCTCTTAACTTAGGATCTTGAGTTGCAACACCAACTGGACATCTACCTGTATGGCAGTGATAACACTCACCAGCCTTTACACCCATTTCTTTTTCAAAATTTGCTTCAGGAATATCTTTATTACAATTTAAAGCTATCATTGAGCCAGTTCCAATTGCAATTGCATCAGCTCCTAATGCTAAAGCTTTAGCCATATCAGCACCGTCTCTTACACCACCAGCGTATATTAAGGTTACCTTACCAGTTTTACCAACATCATCGATAGCTCTTCTTGCCTCTCTTATGGCAGCAATTCCTGGAATTCCTGTGTTTGCAGCAGCGATGTGTGGACCTGCTCCAGTTGATCCTTCCATTCCATCTAAATATATAGAATCTGGATCACATTTTGCAGCCATACGTACATCATCATATACTTTTGATGCACCTAATTTTAATTGAATAGGAACTTTATTTTTTGTTAATTGTCTTAGCTCTTCAACTTTCAACGCTAAATCATCTGGACCCAACCAATCAGGGTGTCTAGCAGGTGATCTTTGATCAATACCTGATGGTAAAGATCTCATTTCTGCAACTTGATCAGTAACCTTTTGACCCATCAAATGTCCACCCATTCCTACTTTTTGTCCTTGGCCAATAAATACCTCTATTCCATCTGCAAGTTGCGCATGATGAGGGTTAAAACCATATCTTGATTGAATACATTGATAGTACCACTTCTCTGAATATCTTCTTTCATCTGGTATCATTCCACCTTCACCTGAACATGTTGCGCTTCCAGCCATAGTTGCGCCTCTAGCTAAAGCAGTTTTTGCTTCATAAGAGAGTGCTCCAAAACTCATTCCAGTAATATAAACTGGAATATCTAATTCAATTGGGTTTTCACATCTTGGACCAATTACAGTTTTAGTTTCACATTTCTCTCTATAACCCTCTATAACAAATCTTGTTAGAGTTCCAGGTAAGAAAACTAAATCATCAAACGTAGGAATTTTTTTCATCAGTGCCATGCCACGCATTCTGTATCTTCCTAATTGAGATTTGATATGAATATCATCAATTACTTCAGGTGTAAAAATAGCGTTATGTCCTAATAAGCTTTTGTTTCTTTTACCCTCTTCATGAGCATGAACATCTGCTTTTCCTCCAACACCTTTTCCATTTTTTTTCTTTTTTTTTTTAGGCATTAAATTGCTCCCTTCTTCTCTGTAGGTTCTAAGTTGTCATAATTCCAAAGTTTTTTACCAGCTACAATTTTTTTCATTTTACTTACATCAAATTTTTCACCAATTTCGGCAACTTTTAATTTTCTTTTTAGCCAATCTTGATCACTTGCCGTCAAATCAGCATCTACAGCATCACTACCATAAGATCCAATTTTGCCACCTACGAAAATTGTCCCATCGTACATAGAGTCTCCTAAATTGATTCCAACATCACCAAGAATAATAATCCTTCCTCTTTGCATCATAAAACCTGTAAAAGCACCTGCATCACCACCAATAATTATAGTTCCACCTTTCATGTCAATTCCAGTTCTAGCACCAACACTACCTTTGCAAATTAAATCTCCACCTCTTATAGCAGCACCAAAGCAAGATCCAGCATTTTTTTCAATAACAACTTTACCAGCCATCAAATTCTCAGCACAGGACCAGCCAACTCTACCATTAATTCTTACAGTTGGTCCATCACATGACCCCATTCCAAAATATCCTAAGCTACCTTCAAAAATTAAATTTAGTTTATTTAAAATTCCAACACCTAAACTGTGTTTACCTTGTGGGTTTTTAATCACTATCGTCCCATAACCTTGACTCATTAAATTATCTATTTCTTTATTAGCTTCTGGAGCAGACATATCTTTTACATCAAGATCTGTTCTTTTATTAAAATCGACGTCATAAGTACCAAAATAATAAAAATTTTCTGCTTCATCAGGATTAAAAAATTTCTGTTGAGTTCTACCTGTTAGCACTTCTGTGTGCATACCCATTGATTGAGCTTTAGATTTTTTTTCAGTAGTTTTTAAATTTGCCATACTTTAACCTCCCCATCAAATGGGTCATATGTATCAATTTCTTGTGGTAAGACTGATCGAATTGCAATTTCTTCTGAACCCATAGCAACTAATTCGTCAGATTCATATAATACCAAAGGTTTAGCGGCCATAGTATCTTTTGCCATACCTAAGGAGTCTTTTGTTGCTACAAAATATGTAAACACTCCATCAAGGCCGCTCAAGGAATCTTTCATTCCTTCTTCTAAACTAGCTCCCTCTCTCATTTTTTGGGCAATATAAACTGCTATTAACTCCGAGTCGCATTCGGACATAAATCTCATTCCTTTGTTCTCAAGAGCTCTTCTATTATTCCAATAATTTGTTAATTGTCCGTTGTGTACTACAGAAACATCGCTAAAAGGATATCCCCAAAATGGGTGAGCAGATTTGATATCTACACCTGACTCTGTCGCCATCCTTGCATGCCCAATAGCGTGCGTTCCAACTAGCTTATCTAAAGAATATCTATCACAAACAGCTTTTGCATTTCCTAGATCCTTAATTACCTCTAAGGATTTTCCCATTGACAGAATCTCAACACCTGGAATACTTTCAATTTTTTGAGAAAAATCTAAC